>JAQVID010000472.1 GCA_028695865.1 Thermoguttaceae bacterium
TATAAAGTTTGGCATCGGCCTTGCCCGCGAGAAAATCATCGAACATATATTGACCGAGTGGAATACCTTGACGACACCAGGCCAAAAGTCGCCAAACAAGATTGGAAGCAACTAAAGGATTAGGAACATATGCCGCGGAATAATCATCGGTCAACAGAGCAATTTCACCCTTCCAAGGCACCGCGTTTTGAGTAAAATATTCACCCATCGGTTGCATTTGTTTCATGCGATTCCACAGAGCCGGATCGTTGAACCAGCCGGTCATACCCAAATCCATCCACCACGTTCCCAAATTGCGAAGGTACTCCTGACCAAGATTTCTCGTGAGTAAATTGAGTGAATCTTCCAGAGATTCCGATTTACCTGTTTCGCCAAGCGAACCTTTGGGCAGTCGGGACAAATGCGTTCGCGTGTCGTCTTCATTCCACCACATTTTGCCGGCCAGTGATATGCTTTCCGTCGCGGCGATCGGATATGCGCCCCCGCCAAGTGCCCGACAATATCCATAAGATACCGGAGCGCACAATATATCGACATACCGACTGTTCAGCAGCGTGCGAAGGTCGCGATGCCCCATTGCCGACGGACCATTCAAACCGCCGCCCGAAAAATTGTATCCGTAAAAAATCACCACAAGTTTCCTGTCTGCCGTTTCTTCTTTGACGCTTTTGGCAAATAAGATAATCGCTTCTGTCATGATCTCTTGCTGATATCGCTGATAATCGACGACCATTCGCTCTTTTCCGCTTCGGACCGGATCAAGAAAGGGGTGCGTATTGAGCAATTCCATACGATACGCGTAATCGGGTAAATCAACACCCTCAAACGAGACAACATCGCTTTTCCAGGCTTTGCGAAGTTGATCGACTGTTCCATATCGAGCTTGCAACCACCGCCGCCAGGCCTGAATATTCGCGGGAGAAGCGTCCGAAATATTTCCCTTCTTCCCTGTGTGGGGATAGAACCATTCGCACGAGTTTTGAGCGCAAAGATGATACCCTGCGACATGCTTGCCAAATTTTCTTTCCATATATTTTACAAGATCACGCAAATGAACTTCTGCTTCCTTGCGCCACAGCAGGGAACCGACCGCCGCAACTCGAATTGAATCGTCACTGGCAATCGACGGCCGAAATTCCTCATCCGGATGTGCCGCAAGCCACCAGACCGGCGGATCAAGTCGAATACGCGGAATCAGTACGGCATGGGGATTAACCTTGAGAATCCGCTCGCAGGTAATATCGATTCCCTTGTAAAAAGGAGTTTCGCCCGGCTTCGGCCAGGGAAGACCAAGCGGGAAGGTAATAAAGTTCGCGTCCGCCGACGCGGCCAATCGAATCTGGTCCTCGAAAACGCCCTCTTGATCGTCTGTGGCCCCGATTGTAAGCGTTTGTGTTTCCGTCCTGTGAACGAGCGACACGGTCAAGATTCGCTTGGAACTTGAACGAGCCCAAAAAGATACTTTGTATTTCGTGTCCGCTTCAAATACAAGATTTTTCTGCGAACAAAGTTGAAATGTATAACCCGCTTGATCAAAGCCCGGAGGAAACGATAATACCAATCCGGTCGAACCGCCTTTTCCGCAGTCCGGCTTCATGGCGGCTGCAACCTTGGGTTCTTTTCCCTTGGGAAAACAGCGCCAGAATACTTCCATCGGCACACCGTCTTCAAAATCCGATTCCGGGAATACAGTGCGTCCGCTCGGTAATTCCTCAACACGGATATTGTCCAGAATAATGTCGCCGGACGAGTTGTCCGCAAGAAAGCGAAGCATTCCTGTATGGTCTGTTTTTTGAGTTGCGGTAAATATCAGTGAGTATTCGCGCGGTGTTTGATTTAGCGTTACTCTCGGATAATATTCGCAAACACCACGCTGAAGTCCATGCAGGCAATGACGTCCTCGCGGCTCCGTACTTCCCGAATGCGGAAAGTCGTATAATGACGAACCATAAAAGCACGTTGACACAACCGGCTTGCCGTCAAGCGTCACCACAGGCGCACCGCCTCGCGACTCAATTCTTGCTTCTTCAAACGCGTCTGCCGTGATACACAAAAACAGCGATGACCATACTGAAAAAAGCAGCATTCTGCCAAGCACCGTCCATTCGTCCTGCACTAAAACCCGCATGATCACAAGTCCTCCTCAACTCACTCAATACTATCGATTACCGCAACTATCGATTACCGCGAACTGACACGACTGCGAACATAAACCGGCAGTCCAAGGTGAAGCTCGTTCGAAATCAATTCAACACCAACTTTTCCGTCTCCAATTTGACCAATTCGACTCCAGCGCCGACTTTCTTTTTCCGGAGAATATTGCAGAACATAAAGCTCGCCTTCCTTCGGGGCCGGGAGCGTCGAAAAGAGTCGGCAGGACCATACCCCGCCCGGCGTTCGGTCAAGCCATCCAACTCGCGTGTAAATATACGACAGTGGTTCAACGGTATGATTGAGTTCTTCCGTTGTTTTCGAAAACGACAGTTCGTCTGACTGAAGAAATCGCAAAAGTTGAGCGGCTGTCTTGCGAAGTCGCCCGGTGTCTTTGCCTTCGGTATCATACCAATCAACCCCGGCAACAAAGTCGCTCGAATTTAGTACTCGCAGCCAGGGACCAAGTCGTTTCGCAAAATGAGAGTCTGCTTCCGCAAGTGTGGAACAAATATCTTTGAGAAAAAGGAACTGAACCAAAGGATCAAGATCGGGACGCGCGCGTATCGAATCGATAATCTCGCACCATTGCCCATACCACTTACCCGCGTCCTGGAATTTCAAGGAATCTTCAATGGCCGCTGTTTTCTTGCCCAATTCTTTGAAGAAAAGTACGGACGCCGTTTCGTCGATTGTCGAAACCATATTACTTGGAATGGGAACTGTTTTTTCATTCCCGTAAAGATCGGACAAATATGTATTATTCCCGGCCACCGGCTTTTGCGTCAAGTAATACCACTGATCCGGCGATTTCTTGTATATCCAAAACGAACGACTTCCCGCATGACGAAGAAGCTCGGTGATCTTTTCGTTCACGGCCAAATCTTTCGCGGAATTCTGAAGCTGCTTGATTCGTTTCTGAAGAATTTTCCACTCGGGCAAAAAGTCCAGATCACGACCATGACCATAGAAAAAGGCGCTTCCGGCGGCGATGTTCGTCGCGGGCACGGCAAAGCGATCCAGGGCCAAACCGTTGGCTTCCACAAAATCATTCCATTTCGAAATTTCCGCAACGATCGGAAGCGATTCCAATACAAGGGCAATATCCTTCGCACAGGGCAAGTCCGGGTAACGGCTTACTGTTTGTCTTAAAACTTCTTCAAACATCCGGTCGTTTTTCACTTCGTCCAGCGAACTCAACTCCGTGTATACTTTTTGATTTTCTCGCAACGTCTTGAGTAAAAGACGCATGTCGTCGGCCAGAGCGTCACACTGCAAGGCATAAGCACTTGGAGCACGCAAGCGAAGTTGCAAGCAATCCTCAAGCAGCTTGCCAACGCGCTCTGTCAGCGAATCCGCCGAGACAACCGGTACCCTTTTCTGTTCATCCAAAGCCGATCGCAATTCACCCAATTTGGCCAAAAACCACGTTGCCCGTTTCTCTTCTACCTGCGTCAACGCGGCTTGAAACTTTTTTTCAACTTCCAACGCGGCCTTGAGTTCGTCCGCGGTACCTGCCGCGTCGGCAAGCTGTTTGACAAGCGTTTTATATTCCGGAACCGTACTGGTCGTAAAATCCAATTTGACAATAACGTCAAGTAACTGATTCGCTTCCGCCAAAAGACACGTGTAATCTGACGAGGATGAATTCGCGGCATTGGCAACACCACTGCCC
>JAQVID010000473.1 GCA_028695865.1 Thermoguttaceae bacterium
GTTTGACCGTCATTCGATTCATTATGATAAGCCTCTGTTTCTTATTTGTGTAATACCTGTTTAAAATATTTTGACAAAACGCCCAGACAAACTTTCCTGCTCGCACTAAGTTTGCCCGGACGAATACAAACAAAACTGATTTGACCGCAATATTGGAAAATCGCGGAAAGGTTCTCCATTACTTCGACTTCAGTTGCAAATCGATCGGGGGATTCTTGCCCGCGACTATGGTCGCCTTCAGCAACGGTTTCTCAATACTGTTATACTTTTCCGGAATTTCATTTTTACTGTCCAGAAGAGGCATGCGTTTTGAAGGATCATAAAGATCAGGCTGTGTCTTTCCCGTATCGACAGAAATGATTTTCTTGACGGTAACGATGTACTCACCCGGAATCGCGCCCGTCTCCCCACCTTTGAGAAGACGCAGCGTAAAATGACCGGCCGCGTCTGCCTCACCAGTTGCTGCGCCATCGCCCCCGCCAACGGGAGTCAGGTAGACTTTGGCATTCTCGACCGGCTTACCGTCCAGACTCACCGTTCCTGTGACAGGTGCCAGCTTGTTCTTTTGGCAACCGATCAAAGACACGACAAAACAAAACGCGAACACTACAATCAAAAAGCGACTATTCGATTTCATAAAGTTACCTCAAAAAATTAGAGAGCTGTACTTTCACCACCTTCACGCGTACCCATGGCACCCCAAATTCCGAAAGGAGATTCGCCATCGTGAAGGGAGAATGGCGAATAGGAAGAATAGCTGTATCCTGGAGACAGAGCGTTAACCGTGTTGGAAACAAAACGCACAGCACCATCACACAACCCAACATTGGCTCCTCCGGCATGGTAACTCGACACGCTCGTCAGATTTCCACTACAGGCTCCATATGTCGCGTCTGGCGTGCAACAAGACGGCGAATTCGGGGGAAGAATCGTATTGAACACGTTACAAGCGGGAACCGCTTCGGAATATTTGGCACAAAGCGAGTGCGCGTTACCGCTGAACCAGGAACCAGCCACTGTCGCGGTTGGACCGCTTTCGGGCCCGGACAAAACACCATTGACGGCACGACCAAGACAGTCAGCCACGGTATAACCAGTCGCCTCGGCGGCCATCCCGCCCCGAATATCATTCGTCTTGGAAAAACTGACCACCTCGCCAAACGCGATGGTATTCGACGTACCATCGACGATATTCGACATGGTTAAGCTTTGCATGTCCCCCGTGTTCATCAAGCGAGACCGAAAGACGCCGCGGAGAACGCGATAATCCCAAATGACCCCTGCCGCTCCTGCCGTATCTCCGGTACAAGCCAGATAATTATTACGGGAAGCTTCCCCCTGACCAGGGTCGGCGGAGCGCGGATCCGAAGGACAACGGAACGTTACGACCGGATAGTCTTTCGAGACATTGTCCCAACCGGCACGCGTCGCCGCTGCTTTAATATAAGTAACGTATGCATCGTACGTGGCTCCTTGCTCAATATACGGCAGAACCTCAATCGCATAGCCCCAACGACCGGCATAACCATCAATGAGACTCCATCCCTGGCTCTGACGAATACCAATTGCTGTTTTGATATAAGCACAGGCAATCAATTCGTTATTCACATCGTGAAAATTGTGAAACGCGATTCCAAGTTGCTTGAGATTATTCGTGCACTGCATGCGGCGAGCCGCTTCCCGGGCAGCCTGAACCGCCGGTAAGAGCAGCGCAATCAAGATTCCAATGATCGCAATGACAACCAAAAGTTCCACGAGGGTAAAAGCACGGGCTTTGAGAAAATGAACCAGGCCGCGGCTGTTGCTCCCCCTTTTTAGTGTAACAACGTTTCTCATAAATTGACTCCTTATCAACAAGCGGTAGAAAGCAGCACAAAAAATCATATATCGCACATTTATTTTACATATATTCCTTCTTTATACTCGTTTTATCATAACAAATATTTCGGAAAAAACAACAAATTTTCTGAAAATTTTTAAGAAAATTCCACTTTATTCAGGTTTAGGCAGGTTTATGTGATTTAGTTGACCGTTTTGGCAAGACAGACAAGCCCGCATAGGGAGGTCGCGTGCGACCGTAATGAGGAAATGTTGGGACGAATTCGAACTACTCACTCCCTTCATCGCTCGTTTCACTCCTTTCATGTACGGGCTTTGCGGGAATTTCCCGGCTGACGGAAGGTGCTTTACCCAGCTTAACCACGTGTTCGAACAGGAGAAAAAAGAATTCATTCCCTTTTATTTTGCGAGATAAAAGCAAGCGTTCTCAAAACGAGGTCAGAGCACGATTCCACTCGGGGGCTTGGTACCGTCCCATGGCCAAAGACTTCGCGAACGGCTTCCAATATGGACTCAAGCTGCTTTTCGATTTGATTACCACCGCGACCCGTCATGAGAATGGGAAAATCGGACAAGTTACCCATGGAGTTCATCTGGTGACGTGTTTGGACGTAAAACGCGAAAATCGCTCCCGCCAGACCGTAACCGATACCCAAATTTATCGCGGCGAGTGTATTGGTTGCAGGATAAACGTTTTCCAGCGGCGACGGCTGTGTTCGCGGGAGTTTCGCCGTTTTTTCGTACAATGATTGAGCGGCAATACGAGGTCCCGGCAAAATCGCACCTCCGGCAAAGATTCCGGCGGAATCAATCAGATCAATGGTTGCCGCCGTACCAATATCGACGACGAGAATCGGACCGGTCATCCCGAAAAACGTTTTGGCGCCAAGAGCGGCAATAGCCCGATCAATTCCCAACTCATTCGGTCGATCATAAAGAACAGTCAACGGCAGGTCGGCCAACGCAAGTTCTTGTACCGAGTCGAGCAAGCGACTGCGTCCCAACCAATTTTTCAACGAGGCCGTTCGCGCACTGTTCACACTCGAAATGATCCAGTCAAATCGCTTCAGACGCGAATCAAAGCGTTCGAGCCAGGTCGATAAATCGGAAAACGAACTGGTCGTTTCCACACAAAACGAAAGCGGCTTGGGCAAGCCTTGCTCCCTTGTTCGCGCGTCAAAAAGACCAAATTTAATAAAGCTGTTACCGATATCGACAACAATCAGTTGTGAAGTTGTACTCACGTTCGAATTCTCCCGGGTACGGAGTGGCTCACTCATGACACAAAGGAAATTCCCTGCTGACGACCGACCGTCATGATTGCGTCACGACATCGACGATACGCCGCTTGATCTTTTTGGTGTTCCATCATGAGCGGAACTTCACCGGAAAGCCGGGCAAGACGCTTGAGCAACGTTGCGTAATCCATCTGACCTTGGCCAATTTCACACTCGACGAAGTGCAGATTCAATTCGGTTTCCCAACGTAAATCTTTCGCGTGACAACTCACAATCCATGGTCCCAATTTGTCGAACGCCTCATTGATCAAGCCGGTCATATTCCAAAAGCGGTCAGGAGAATTGACCATATTGCAAATATCCAAATGGACGCCAAACGCCTTGCGATCAATCGCCTTCATCAGTCTTAAATAAGAGTTCGGATCGCAAGGCCAACTCCATCCCATCGCTTCGTAAGCAAAATGAGTCCTCTTCGGCTTGACCGCGTCAATAAATTTTCGCGCATTCTCAACCGCACACTCAAAAAACTCCTCCGAAAGATTCTTCGCTGCCGGACCATACCATGAAGTCGGATGAAAACTTCCCGCGATATCGACACAACATCGTGCTCCAAGTTCTTCCGCCAAAGCCAAACCTTCGATAATACGGTCGTGGTTGGCCTTTCGCTTGTCCGAATCGGCATCCATCGGATTGCACCATCTGCCAACCTCCGCAAAAACAAGATCACGTTTCTTTGCCGCTTGGACAAA
>JAQVID010000474.1 GCA_028695865.1 Thermoguttaceae bacterium
AATAAATAAAAAGAGTTGTTTTAGAAACTGTACCGGACCGAAGATAAAACGGCGTCCGGCCGGAAGGAACGATCAACCGTCTGCCGTCTCGAATCGTTCCTTCTTTCGTACACGGCTCTTTTACGCACCGCATGTTTGTACAAGAACGTCCGAAAAAATCTTTTTGAATTTTGAATAGAGGCTTGGTTTTATTTACTGCTTATCTTATCTTGCCTTATCTTGCTTTATCTTACCTTGTACGGCTCCACGCACTCCCGGTCTCTTTTCCTTCGGGCAATGAGTCCGGCGAGATAACCGGCTTTGAATCCGGCGTCAATATTAACCACGGTCACGTTTGAAGCACAACTGTTGAGCATACCCAGCAGAGCGGCAAGTCCGCCGAAACTGGCGCCATATCCCACGCTGGTCGGAACACCAATCACCGGAACAGAGACATAGCCGCCAACAACGCTGGGAAGCGCTCCTTCCATTCCGGCGACAACGATAATAACATCGGCGTCTTTGAAATCGGGGAATCGGGCGCGAAGTCGCTGAGGACCCGCAACGCCAATATCCTGAATTAAGCGGACCTGTGCCCCGGTCCACAAAGCCGTTTCTTTGGCTTCTTCCGCAACAGGCATATCGCTTGTTCCCGCGGTAAGAATCGCAACCAGACCGGGCGGGAAGTCTTTCGTATGATCTTCACCATCGGCCTTATTTTCACCATTGGCCGATTCTTGCCGAAGGCGAAATGTCCGACCAATCGCGTTGTAATGTCCCCCAGGGAATTCATGAAGCAGAATTGCCGCTTTTTCAGGCGAAACCCGTGTCGCAAGGCAATCAATCCCCGCTTGACTTTGCTCTTTTAAAATTCGCACTATTGACTCGGGCGATTTGCCCTCTCCGTAAACGACTTCCGGAAAGCCACAGCGTCGCTGGCGGTCGAAGTCAATATTATACTCCGCGTTTTCGTCCAGACTGTGGCAGCCCGGCATGTGCATACCATTTGAAGCGGCGGATTTACACAAGATGGACATTTCGTTTTGAAACGACTCAAGTGAAAGAGAACCGTCGAGCAAACGCTTGCCCAAATCTTCAAAAGCATTCATTGGAAGCCTCGTGGGATTCTTTCGGATCGGCAGAGCGGGAAGTTTCGTACATAAATGCGGGAACAGCGCAAGGGCGACCCGTTTTGACGTCGAGCGAAGCCAAAACCGTGTGGCCGACCGCAAGCAATTCTTCTCCGCGAAACAGATGATATTCGTGTTCAATCGTTACCCGGGACAAATGAACAACTCGCGTTTTCAACGTTAATATATCATCGTATTTCGCGGGCTTTTTATAAGAGCATTCGGCCGAGATAATCGCGAACATGACCGTTGATTTTTCAAGACTGCGGTAATCGACGCCGTATGCCGTTCGAAGCAACTCCGTTCGCCCCATCTCGAACCAGGTAAAATAATTTCCATGGTAGACCACACCCATCTGGTCCGTTTCCTGATAACGGACACGCAGCTTAATCGTCCCTTCAGAACAGGACGACTGGCAGTCCGAAACCGTATTTGAATCGGACCGGGTATTCATATCGGCATTTTTCATGAGGCGGTACACCTGTGCCTGACCGGTCCGTAACCGGTCGGGAAAATCAACCTTTGTACAATTTGCGTTCCAGACCGGGAATGTAATTGGTCCACGAACTTGCCGAATTGGGGTCTTCCACAATGTACTTGTGAAATTCTGCAAGTTTCGCATCGAGCGAATCAATCATGTGAAGCGTTAAAGCTTCGAGGGTCATCGGCAGTTTGGTACTGCCGTTAGCCGGTAATCCATGGTGTGAAATGATCAAATGTTTCAGGAGCATGGCCATTTGAGGATCGAAGGGTTCTCCCGCAAGCGTTTCCGCTTCGACGATTTTGCGGTCAAGTATTTCAAGAGCCATGAGCGAATGCCCCAGAAGTTGCCCCGCGTCGGTATAACTGAAATGATCGTCACACGACAGTTCGCCTATCTTGCCGGAATCGTGCAAAAACGTCGCGGTCATCAGCAAATCGCCGTTGAGCAAATCACCGTAAAGCGGAACAATACGCGAAACGATTTCCATCATCGTTTTGGTATGTTCGAGGAGCCCGCCGCGATACGCGTGATGAAGCTTGATTCCCGCAGGCGTCTGGCAGAACTTATTCATATAATCGTCGTCGGTCAAATAGCAGTCGGCCAGATTATATAAACAGGGAGTCTTGATTTCGTGCAATAACTCAGTAATCCGACGCAACATGGCAGGCACATCGATTTGAGTCGTTCGCATAAAATCTTCGCGAGAAAAGTCGCTTTCGTCCGCTTTATACAAACGGCGGACGACGAATTGCAAATTACCCTGAAAGCGCTGAATAATTCCTTCGCATGAAACGAAATCGTTACATTCAAACGAACTGAACTGTTCTTCCCGGGCATTCCATACCCGCGCGTCAATCGACCCGGTACGGTCAGACA
The DNA here is from genome assembly GCA_028695865.1 of Thermoguttaceae bacterium. GTDB lineage: Bacteria > Planctomycetota > Planctomycetia > Pirellulales > Thermoguttaceae > JAUNBG01. The sequence continues at coordinate 2,470 of JAQVID010000474.1, forward strand.
AGACAAGTTGTATATAAAAGTTACCGTTTTTGTTGCTTCGAAACAGCTTATCTGTCACCTGAAAGACGGATGATACGCTGTCGTTTTCTTTAAACTGATTGATGAACTGATGACTCATGACGTTTCTTGAGGGCAAGTGTAAAAGTTTCTGTCGCAAAAATGATACCGACCACAGCCTTGAGCGCACTCTCAAGGCCATGGTACTATCGGAATCGAGTCTATCCGAAAAATCACTTCTTGAGCGCGGCGCGAACTTCTTCCAGATGACCGGCGCTTCCGAGCATTTTGTTCTTGTGAATGATATATTCGGCGTAGGCGGGCATGAATACTTTGCCCGGGGCGCGAAGGTCGAACTGTTCCGGGAAATCACGGAAGAATTCGCGGTGAATCGCACACCAAACGAGACGACCGTCTGTATCAATATTGATCTTCGTCACGCCAAGCTTGGCAGCCGGGAAATACTGATTTTCATCGACACCACTGGCGTTTTTGAGATTACCGCCGGCGTTATTGATTCGGGCAACCCATTCGGCCGGAACGGAAGAACTTCCATGCATAACGAGCGGGAAATTCGGCGTAACTTCGTTGACGGCTTTTTGAATCTGTTCCAGAACGTTGAAGTGAAGACCTTGCTTGCCGGAGAACTTGAATGCCCCGTGGGATGTTCCAATCGCGACGGCAAGAGAATCGACGCCCGTCTTGGCAATGAACTCGGCGGCTTGAGCCGGATCGGTCAATTTCACACTGCCGACGACATCTTCTTCTACACCACCCAACTGGCCAAGCTCGGCTTCGACAACAATACCTTTGGCATGAGCGCGGTCAACAATATGTTTTGTAATTTCGACGTTCTTGGCGAATTCTTCGTGGGAAGCGTCGATCATGACGGAGCTGTAGAAACCGCTGTCAATGCAGTCGTAACAGACTTCTTCGGTTCCGTGATCGAGATGAACGGCGAAAATTGCGTCCGGGAAAACTTTTTCGGCGGTACGAATCATTCCTTCGAGGAACGCTTTGTCGGTGTAGGAACGTGCACCGCGCGAAATCTGAATAATAAACGGAGCGCTGGTAGCGTTGTCGTTGGGGTCTTCGTTTTTGGCTGTTTTGCCCAAATTGCCCCGAAACAGACCGACAAGCTGTTCAAGATTGTTAATATTATACGCGCCAATCGCATACCGACCATAAGCCTGTTGGAACAATTCTTTTGTTGTAACGATCATTGTAACATCTCCTTCGATTCCTAAACCGTGGCGACCCTGCGTACATGCAGAGTTCGTGGAGCCGGCTTTCTGGTGCTTCATTACTGTCAACACTGTTGTCTGCCGCCTTATTGAG
>JAQVID010000475.1 GCA_028695865.1 Thermoguttaceae bacterium
TTGCACGGCATCACGCTTTGGAGTATAATGAGTCTCGAAACGCCGGCGGCTGACGCAGATTGTAATGTACTTCAATAATATCCACGCAAAACGCGGTTTGCAAAATCTCCGTTTTTTCAACAATTCAATATTTCAACAATGTACAACAAAAATATCAAATGACCTCGAAAGGAAACCATGCCGTGAAAGCACTAATTCAAACCTTCCTGCTTGCCACTCTTGTCGCGGTTGCCGCAATGGCACCAACGTTCGCTTTTGCCCAAATACTCGAAGATTTCGACCAATGGCGGGCAGATGAAATCCAAAAGGACCGTAAAATCAAAAAAGATTGGCAATGGGTCCTGAAACTTCCTTCGCCCGATCATTTTCCAACCTATACCGTTAAAGTAAACGGAAAAAAATATACGCCGGTCAAATTCGAAGAACTTTCTTATCTGGATATTCCCACCGCAAAACAGTTTGATTTCGAAATTGCCGCAAACGTTCCGATTAAGCAATTCAATATTAGTCCGCATTCTTACGGTATTAAGGGTGAACTTCACGATAACGTTTTGAAATTCTCCATCGACCGACCGCGCAAATTGATCGTTACGCTCAATACATCGCACCGCCTTCTGCTTTTTGCCAACGGCCCGGAGAAGTTCCCGGTCAAACCGGACGACGCAAAGGTCATTCGCCTTGCCGATTATCACGTGGACGCAACCGGCCAAAAAGACGAAACGACCACGATTCAAAAGGCAATCGACGATACGGCCAAAATACAAGGAACATTGTATATTTCAAAGGGAACTTATTGCATTACGCAACTTTTCATGCGAAGCAATACAACGCTGTACCTCCAACGGGGAGCAACACTCAAACTCTCTTCCGATAAACAGAAGCAGTCCGAAATTATCGCGGATAATTTGCAAAAAGGAATTCAGTTTATTGCGCCCATCATGATCAACAAGGTTCACGATGTTCGAATTTGCGGGTACGGAACTATAGACGGTAACGGAGTCGAACTTGCTCAAAAGACCAGCTTTGCCGGACGGGGACGCTATCGTCTTGTTCACTCCCTCGATTCAGAAAATATACAAATTGTCGATGTCATTTTGAAGAATCCCCAACGCTGGAATACGCATTTGGCCAATACCGATAACATCCTCCTCGAAAATATTAAAATTGTCAATAGTATCAATATCTGCAATACAGATGCCATTGATCCGGATAATGCCCGAAATGTCTTAATTCGGGACGTCTTCGCCTATTCCGGCGACGATAGCGTGGTCGTTAAAACGTCGGCGCGATGGCACGATGAAAAGCGTCAGGAGAATCAGTTTATCCGTTCGGCCAATATCAAAACATGCGACTGCGTTTTCTGGACCGCGGCCAATGCCCTCAAAATTGGAACAGAAACGTTTCGTGATATTGATAATGTCCTCTTCGAAAACAACGACGTTCTCCACGCCAGTTGCGCTTTGACCATTGAAATCAAGGAAGGAAGCAAAACCAGCCATGTCAAGTTCATCAATAATCGGGTAGAAACACTGAACAACATTTCCTCCATTTCCTCCGGTCGTGTTTTGAATTTCCTTGTCCGAAACTACATCTACACCTCACACAAAGCGACCATGATCGACCGTCCATCGTATGGGCAACTCACAGACGTCCTGGTCAAAGATGTTGTTATTGAAAAACTCCCGGACAAACAAGGTCGTTCGAATATTTCAGGCTTTAACGAAACAACGTTCATTCACAATATCGTTTTTGACAATTTCGTTATTCAAGGCAAGAAAGTTACCGATCCCAAACAATTCAATGCCAGAATTGGCAATTTCGTCGAAGGCTTGAAATTTCAATAAACCGTTTGCCAACGCCCACTGAACTTTTGCGGCGACAGTGCCGCCGATAACTTGCAGATACTATTTACGACCAATAACTTCAATTTTCAATGAAAAGCCCCTCGTTTACCTTCGGAAAACGGGGAAATTCAGACCACTCAACGCAAGAAATCAAGTAAAACATCACCCTCATTTACGTTGAGTCGCCCTCAGACGCAAGATTCAATCCGCAAAGCGTGAAAAATCAAGTAAAACCGGGATAAGCAAATGCCTGCCGAAAAACTTCCGTTGCGTTTCAGTTTATTGAGAACACAGCGGCCAACGTGATCGGCAGCAGACACTTCTCTACGGTTTGGGCTGTGTCGCGGCAGGTGTCGCAGGTTTCGCGGCAGGTGTAGCCGGTGTTGCGGCAGGTGTAGCAGGTGTTGCGGCAGGTGTAGCAGGTTTCGCGGCAGGTGAAGCCGGTTTCGCGGCAGGTGCAGCCGGGGTTGCGGCAGGTGCAGCCGGGGTTGCGGCAGGTGCAGCCGGGGTTGCGGCAGGTGCAGCCGGGGTTGCGGCAGGTGCAGCAGGTTTCGCGGCAGGTGCGGCGGGTGTCGCGGCAGGTGCGGCCGGCGTTGCGACAGGTGCGGCAGGCGTTGCGGCAGGTGCAGCCGGAGCCGAAGAGACAGGCACACTTGGAAGACCTTTCAAGTCCGCCTTAAAATTCATTCCGTATTTCAACGACTGGACAAACAAGACAACAATCGCGGCCAGAATGACAAGCGTTAACGAAAGACCCAAGATAACATCGTAAAAATTGGGCTGCTCGCCCCGGCGGCTCTGACGGAATAACATGAGTGGCACCAACAAAAAGAAAAGGGCCAATACATTAAACGCAATGAAGAAATTCATTGCCGTCATTTGAAATTTCATAAAAACGGCGGCATCAATAGCAACAACCGAAACAAAAGCCAACACACCATAGAGCAGCAGCAAAACGTCCGCAAACGACCAAGGAATTCTCCTCGCCGGTTCTTTAACTCTTTTCGCTTTGGCCTTTCCGCCCTTTTTCCCTTTTTTACCAGCAGGGGGCGCCGCTACAGACTCACCAGTACTCAATGGGTCCACAGCACCCAACGGCGCGTCTCCACTCAACGGGGCCGCGGCAGAAAAATCAGAAGCCGGATCCGAAACTCCATCAGGCAAAGGCATGTCGGCCGAAGCGGACCAGTCGCCAAACGGAAGATCACTCGACAAACTCGAAGAGTCTGCCGCATCCACGCCCTGCTGCTCTTGCGCGGCAAAAGGGGCGTCCGGCTGCGACTGCGCGGCAAACGGGTCGGCATCCGACACACCGAACATGCTGTCGAAATCCGGTTCGCCGGTATCGTCCGTACTCGAATCGGGAGGGAACGCGCCGGCACTGTTTCCAAACGCATTGCTGAAATCGTCGTTATTTGATGAGGACACCTTAATTCTCCGTTTATATACCCCAAGGAGCTCCGTTTTCGCGCCAATCTGTCATATCGACCGACTCTAAAACGTCCCCATGGCTTCGACGGCTACTTCCGTACCGGAAAAAGCACTCAAACCCTGTATTTTCTTATGACAACCGGGGGGAATTCCCCCCAGTTTACCCAAACAGACAGCAAGTTCGCACCCCGCCTGCTTGATAGTATACACTCCATAATGATTCTTTTCCACATGGAAATCGGAAAAGTTTCAAAAAAACACTCTTAAAATTCTATACATCGAGGTATTTGACCTCAAGAGCGTATTTTTCGATAAATTCGCGCCGGGGCTCAACCTTGTCGCCCATGAGAATACGGAAAAGATCGTCCGCCGCCGCCGCGTCTTCCATCGTCACCTGGACCAGCGTCCGGTTCTGCGGATCAAGGGTCGTTTCCCGCAATTCTTCCGGGTCCATTTCACCCAATCCTTTGAATCGTGTGATAATCTGACCTTTTTCGCCCGCTTT
>JAQVID010000476.1 GCA_028695865.1 Thermoguttaceae bacterium
CATAGAATCGGTAGCAAGACGGTTTGCGCGAGTTTTCGTATTGTGCGGCCTGAAGGCCCCCGTTTTCCGAAGGTAAACGGGGTACGAATTGCCGAAAAGCATAGAATCGGTAGCAAAAAATTGGGGAGGTTGAAAAAAACGGAATATTTTCGTGGCAATTGAGCAAAAGAGTGCTTTTTTCCTTGACTTTATTGCTCTTATGACTACAATAGTAAAGGTGAGTTGAAGAAGAGATTTTCGGATGACCGGACGAGCGACTTTTCTTTTTCGGGCAAGGTTTTATGATGAGAAACAACGTGGATAATATTAAACCTGATCGTTTCGTTTTGGGGATGACGCTTGCTTTGGCTTTGCTGATCATGATTCCAGAGGTGATCGCACAGCCCTTTGTTCCTCAAGTACCTTCCCCAGGTCGCATCTATACCCCGCGTGTGCCTACCGTTCCGTTTAACAACAATCGCCGACACAACAACAACAACAATAATAATAATAACGGAAATAACAATAACGGCGGCTATAACAATAACGGGAATAGCAACAACGGCGGATATAACAATAGCGGGAATAACAACGGCGGGTACAATAATAATAACGGGAACAATACAGGTTTAAACGGCGGGGACGATATGGGCCCCAGTAACCGCGGTGGTGGCCAGGGCCGTTACGCAAATCAGAGCAAGTCGGGTGCGTCCGGGCAAGATACCCATCGGCGTCGTTCCGCGAGCAATCGGCAACGGGAAGCGGAGCCTGCCAAAGAAAAGGATATGGCAGACACGGGCGAAAAGAAGCCGGCAGGCGTGGGCGAAAAGAAGCCGGGAGCCGCTCCTGAGAAAAAAACGGGAGAAATGGCCGAAGACGCCAAGAAGCAAGGAATGCCCGAAGAGCCGCGCAGAACCTTTGACGAGCAGTTTGACAAGGCTTCCGCAACCGATCCGATTCGTATTGATCACGACAATTACATAACGAGCGATGGTGTTTTGTTGGTCGCCAATTATTTCAAAGGCAACGCGGACGAAAACACGATTCCTGTCTTGCTCCTTCATGGCAAGGGGCAAACCAAGGAAAACATGATGAATGTGGCCATGGCGCTTGCGTCCTCCGGTATGGCCGTACTTTGTCCCGATTTTCGGGGTCATGGGGAAAGTACGCGTCGCTGGGTTCAGGATTATTCCACGGGTGATACTCCGACTCGCCGCATTGATGAAGAGTATTTCGTGGACCATTTCCAAAAAGACGATTATTTGCACATGGTCAATACGGACGGTAAGTTTTGGTACAACTTTTTGATTGCTCTGCACAATGCCAAACGGGTCAATATTCGCAAACTGGTCGTGATTGGTACTGAATTTGGCGGTTCCGTGGGATCGTTTTGGGTCCGGGGAGACTGGTCGGTGCCCAACCTCAAGCGAGGTCATTTTGCCCGGGTACTGATACTTGTCTCGCCCATTGCCAAAGAGTGTTCCGCTTCCTTTGAAATCATAAAACGGGCACGCCCGGGCGACGCGTTGGGGATTCTTTTCTTTGTGGGTGACATGAACAAAGAATTGTTCGACGACGTGAAGACACTGCGAGACAAGGTGGGAGGTCGGGATAAGCCTGATACTCCGCCAGAAGAGAAAAAAACAATTATTATTACGCTTAAGTCCGAAAAACAAGGAATGGAATTGGTCGATGTCGAGTCTTTTAAAATACCTTCTTTGATGATAAAGTTCATTGAGATGCGTATGGAAAAGGCCCGGCCTCGGGATTTGGCTTGGCAACCGATTAAATTCGACGATGACCCCAGTTCCGCTCGTCGATAAAAATTCAAATGAAAAGGGGTGGAACATGCTGAAGACTGACCTGGTTCAGAGAATACATCAATCGCCCTGGAAAGTTGTTCTCTCGCTGGCGGGAGGTGGTTCCCGGGCCATTTACGACTTGCTTCAAATTCCCGGCGGTTCACGAACTCTTCTGGAAGCGATTGTACCCTATTCGTCCGAAGCGTTCGATCTGTACGTTGGCGCAAAATCCGAGCAGTATTGTTCGGACGAAGCTGCCCGGGCACTGGCTATGGCCGCCCTTAATAAGGCCCGACGACTCACTTCACCCGACGATTTCGATCATCTCGTCGGGATCGGGGTTACGGCATCGCTGGCAACCGATCGCGTTAAACGCGGTGAACATCGAGTCTTTCTCGCTCTTCAAACTTCCTCGTTCACGCTTCGTGTTTCCCTTCTTCTGGAAAAAGGAAAACGCACACGACTTCAGGAAGAAGACCTCGTCGCCGATCTGATTTTGAATCTTCTGTCCTTTTTGGCTTTTCCCAACGAAGACATTCCGGAACCTGACGCAAACGCTTTGGGGCCTGATATTGTCTCACCATTGGACGTGAGAGTACTTGAAGATTTTCCAGCGCATCACGACGCGGAAGAACCGCTTTTACCGTCCGAAAAGCCCAAAATCACACTCGTACTTGCCAATCTTGCGTGGACTCATTTGCTCTTTGGACTTCCTGGCGAAAAAGGAATTACCCCGCGTTGTTTTCTTTGCTCCAAGGGTAAAATCAGTGAAGTTGAGGCTTACCAGAAACCAAAAGAACTTTGCGACGATCCCGGTTCCCGGTCAATGGGCGATCTTTTTGTTCCGGTCCGGCAGGCGATTTTTCCCGGCGCGTTCAATCCGATTCATCATGGACATTTGCGTATACTTGAAATTGCAAGAGAAAAATTGGACTTGCCGGTTCGAATTGAACTTTCCGTTCACAATTGCGACAAATTGGAATTGGACTTCCTTGAGATTGCCAAGCGATTGCGTTTGTTCCGGCAGGTAGCCCCGGACCTCGAAGTTTATATAAGCAACTTACCGCGTTTTTTCGAGAAAGCGGCCTTTTTTGGTCCGGTCGAATTCATTGTCGGAGCCGATACACTCTCGCGTATTGTGCAAAAGGCGTATTATAATTTGGACGCTTCCGCGCTGGATCGCGCCATGGGACAAATTATAAAAACGAATTGCCGATTTTTGATTTTCTGCCGTCGCAACGAAAATGAAGTTGTTACAATGACTTCATTGCCTTTACCACCACGATTTCGTTCTCTGTGCGAAGAAATCCCCGCGGACGACTTTTTGGACAATATTTCGTCCACTCGCGAAAGATACGAACACGCTCCCGCTCCGGAAGACCCCTTCGCCTGCTAAGCGGAACGATTCATGCCAGACTCTCGCGATTTGTTTGACGCCCCTCTGCCGCACCCGAACCATATCGCGAAGATCGATTTTACCCGTTTGGCTTTGGTTAACCGCGCAGCAAGTGTCCCTCGTACAATGAAAAGCGGTCAAGGTTCTTTGCGTCCGGCGCGTACTCTCCTAAACGACCTTGGTATAGACGCCCCCCCTTTGTTTGTGAGTCGATCAGATTGTTTGTGAGTCGATCAGAACGGAATATCTGACCGTGCGTCCATCAGTGAGTCCATCAGAGTGTCCATTCGCAACGTCATTTATGAAATCTTTCAAAGAAATAATCGGCTGATGGAAATGCTTCTTTGATGAGGTAAAATGAACGCGGATCACTAAAAAGACGGTCGGCCATTTTCACAAAATTATGGTCCATTCCTGACAGAACACCTCATGTAATGCTAAAGTGCCATTCACTCCTGGTCCATTTTATTCGGTCAGACGGGGTCCGTTGATACGATGAAGGAGGCGAAACTGTTTGGGCGTCATATGATAATGACTTCGGAAGACATGAATGAAATAGCGGGAGGATTGGAAACCACTCCGATGGGCAATTTGATC
>JAQVID010000477.1 GCA_028695865.1 Thermoguttaceae bacterium
TCCTGCCATTGATTGGTCCCATCGCTGAAGATGTGATTACAGCCGGGACGCGTTATATTCCAACATGGGTCATCCGGAAAGAGGGCACACAGAACAGCAAGCTGATCCCAACTGGGTCTTGTTTTATTTTTGCCGAGATAGAGTTTGTACCCAACGCGGACCGGGTTGTTTTCCGGAGTTTGATCCAGTGTTGAACCGGTCAGAACTTTTTCTCCCTCAACGGAAAAAAGAATCGAAAGCGGCCATTCGTTCACAACTCGTACCGTCGCTTCGGGGTGAGGCATGAAATTCCCCCAATTACCGTATTTCATTTGAGCGGGATAACCGCCCCCCATACAGGCATATCGTTTGACTTTTTGGCGAACAAGCTCCTGCCCTGAAAGCGGACTGTACTGATCCGGACCGCTTTGCAAAAGATTGCTCAAATTCGTCAAGTATCCCACGGTAATGATCACGACAGAGTGATCTTTTTCCCGGGCAAGCAGCTTTCGATACATCAAAGCGGCGTCGGGCGCATCATTGTTTGTCTTGAGCTTTCCGGGAAACTGCCGGGCAATTTTTTGGGCATAGGCGGACCCGCGTTTAATACTGGCACCTTCCGTTTTCGGAACTCCGATCGGAATGTCCGGACGGCCATAATACCGATTGATCGCTTCGACACAGGGTGCGGACCAAGGATAATTTGAACTGACCATTGTTGCGAGAATGCTTATTTTCCCCTCTTGGGCCAGCATGTGCAAAACGGCCATTGCTCCAAGGTCGTCGCAGTCTGTATCCATGTCGGTGTCAAAAATCACAGGAAGCGGTCTTTGTTCCTCCGCAGGACACCAGGTCATTCCGAACAACAGCAGCAGGAAGGAAAACAATACGGGCTGAATACGTTTCATGTTTAATCTTTGTTGTGTTAAGGTTGACGATTTGTTCGTTTTTCCGGGAATCAACCCGTAGAAAAACGAAATGATTTTCTCCACAATCAGAAACATCGGGGCAAGACCGCTTTCGTCAGGAGCACCCCAGGCGGGACGAATATGAAAACTTCATTTCACCTCCAACGAGTTTATTGTCTTGCGCCTTTTGTTTCTTTCACATTTGTTTCTTTCACGGCGACTTTTCCGCGTTCATATAACAGGAACCGGGCCTGGCTCCGGTGTTCCTGTCAAAGGAAGACTGCCGGGCTTTTCCGTTTGTCGCCTTGAGCTGTTTTTCCATTATAACGGATTTATATCGTTATGGGAACCTTACCGCCGACGGTTTTCTTGCAGTGATTGACATTCGTCTGTTTTTTTGGTAAACTTGGGTGTCTTGGGTAATGATCGTTCTTGGAGACTCCTGCTGTCACCGGGTGTGTTGTCCTTACTTTCCGGAAAGCTTGCCGATGTTTTCAAGTTGCCGTTTTTTACTGCTTTGGTTAATGTTACGAACCTCCCGCGGGAAATGCCATGAAAAAAAACTTGCTGTCCCTTCTGTTTTTCTGTTCCGTTTTGATGAATCAGGCTTTTTCAAATCCTCCGCCCGAGGGTGTGATTCAGATTCAAAATCTTTCGCCGAACGCTTCTGTTTTCATCGATGAGTATCAGGAAACCGCAACCGATTTTCAGATTCTTATCGATACAGCATCTCCGATCTCGGGCATGACGATTACCCCAAAAGTGTTCCCGATTAAAAATGGAAACTGGTATCTGGTCAATAGTAACCGATTCTATCCCTACCCGATTCAGGCAACGCGGGATGGTTCACTCCAAATTACCTGTACCAGCGCGATAAACTTGACGGTCACTCTCAAAGCTTATCCCGGAAACGATCCTGGTCGATACCACTGGCCCAATGAATCGTTCGAAGAAGTCGGGACGAAAAAAATACCACGTGATTTCAAAGCGTTTCAGACGACAAGCGATTCCATTCTTGAAGTTACCGAGGAAACGGCACGAACGGGCAAACGATCCCTGAAAATCAGAGCGGACCATACGGGTCACGGTCGCAGCGCCGTCTTGAGTACAAAACCAATCGCTGTTGTGCCCGGGGAGGAATACCTCGCGCAGGGGTGGTACAAGACGGAAGGTGCTCCGCTTTGCGCCAAGATTTTCTTCAGAACCTTTCTTGCTTCCGATAATAAAGATGAACTCCGCTTTGTCGAAAGCGGGTCACAAGGAGCACCCATTCGCGACCGGGGAGGTCAATGGCAGCGAATATTTTTGACGTTCAAGGTTCCGGAAGACCTCACGTCTCCCCGGGTTACCATCTCGTTTGGTCAGGAAAATTATCCGGTCACCGTCTTTTGGGACGATCTGGGCATCATGCCGCTTCCGAAGAAAGCTCCGCAATTCTCGCGTCGGCTTACTCAAGAACAAAAAACGCCTGTCCATTCCGCTGACGAAGTCTTGAAATATTGGTCCAATCGCGATCCTTGGCAAGTTTCGCTGCCTTTGAGTGATAAAGATTCCAAGTCGAACATCATCAAGGTGGATGGCAAGCCGCTCACACCTTATGGGTTCGTCCAGAACTACGGAGATATGTACTGGCCAAGCTGGGCGGCACACAAAGATTTTTTCGAAGCGGGTTTCGATTTACAATGGCTTGTCTATGACCCGAATCAAGTCACGAAAAGATTCGGCGGCCCGCTCTGGAAAAAGGACGGCGATTACGATTTCGATTATCTCGAAAAGAAACTCCTTGAACTGCTCCGATTTCAGCCCAAGGCAAAAGTCGCTCTTTACGTTTCGTTGTGGGTCTATCCGGAATTCGCCGACCGCCACCCGGAAGCCGCCTGGATCAACGCCAAGGGAGAAAAAACCGTTGGGGAAAAGTACGAATGGCAACCTGAATCAGAACGAAAGCCGGGCCAACGTCTCAATCATTCAATTGCTGCCCGAGCCTTTGCCGAGTCGGCAGGCGATTATCTTTTCGCAATGGGACAATTTTTGAGCAAGTCTGTCGTCGGGAAAGCTGTTGTTGGTGTCCATCTCGTCGGGGGTGCCGATGGTCAATGGTTCGTTCCGGGCTGGGGTCGTGATTTCGGTCAATACGATTATTCAGAAGGTGCCCGGGTTGCTTTCGGCAACTGGCTTCGTAAGCAGTATAAGAACGATCTGACCGCGTTTCGCAAGGCCTGGGGTAACGACAAACTTTTATTCGAAACGGCCGTTATGCCTCCGGAAAAAGAGCGAGCGACGAAGAATTTCTTTCTCATGCCGGACCGACCTTCCGACCGTCGGGTGATCGATGCCAATCATTTTATGTACGCGGGCAATTGTGAGACTGTTTTTCATCTCGCGAAATCGTTTAAGTCGGGAATCGGTCGGCCTGTTTTTGTCACGACATATTACCCCTACAACCAATTGGGACTTGGCGAGATTCTTCAGCAGAACTGGCTTGATGGCACGGTATCCGTTCCCAATTACGGAGGGTGTCGCGAAGCAGGTAACTTTGGCGATGTCGCAACCGTTCCCGATTCGTTGAGGCTTCATCATCGTTTTTTTCTCGGGGAATTGGATTATCGCACCGAACTGAGTGTTGGTTCGGGTGATCATCACGAATACGCGGAGTCTGTTGGAGCCGCAAATAACGTTGACGAAGCGCGAAGCGCGATCTGGCGCGAGCTTGGCGGCGAACTCTCGCATGGCGGCGGAGCCTGGCATTACGCGCTGATGGGAAACGCCTGGAACGATCCGACGCACATGAACTATATGAAGATTGGACATCGCATTGCGAAGGAATCTGTCGAGAGTGCCGATCCGAAGCAGCGGGGACAGATTGCCGTCTTTTCCGATCACAAGGCAATCAACT
>JAQVID010000478.1 GCA_028695865.1 Thermoguttaceae bacterium
CGCGTCGAAAGCGTCCTTACTGCCCAAGCCGTCCGATGCCTTTCTTTCTCTGCTTCAAAAGGCGGAGCAAATCAACGATCAAAAAGCGATCATCGCGGCCATGGGAGAAAAATGTTATCTGCCCGACGTTATTGAGCTTGCGACGAAGATCATGAAAGAAAGCGAAGCGTTGAGGGCAACTGCCGGTTTGGCACTGGTTCGCATGGCCAATACAATACGCCGAACCGATCCCAATGCGGCCAAAGCGATTCTCACCACGGTCATGGATCAGGTCGAAAACAAAGATATTGCCAAGCGCGCCGCAACGGTGCTTGCGACCATTGGCCGGAACGAAGATTGCATTCGTGATTGGCTTTATGCTGGTCCGTTCGTACTCGATGGCAAATCGGGAGAAGAAACGTTTCGGCATATTTTTCCCGCGGAAGCCGATCGGCCCGAGGTCCAATGGCAGCATCTTATGGGCGGATGGCAGGGGGGGAATCGCTGGAATCTCGACGTCGGAATCGAACCGGTCCCGAATTCCGTCGCGTGTCTGAAAACGTATATCTGGTCCGACATGGATCAACAGCTCGTCTTTCAGGCGGCGTGTAGCGGCGGTATTGCCGCCTGGTGTGACAAACAGCCGATTTTGAATCAATGGCGGAACGAACCGTTTGAACAGTGGACTTTCTCCGCTCCGATTGCGCTGAAAAAAGGATACAACTCGCTGGTAATCAAGACGTCCTGCGCGGATAAGGGCTGGTTCTTTTCTGCGCGACTTCGAACGCCGGACGATCAATCGCCGAAAAATATTCGTGTCGAAAGCCGTCGTCGGAATCCTCCCCAAAAAGTCCTGCTATTCACCGGATCGCAAACATGGATTCATTCCCCGACGGTTTCCGGTCCGCACGGAAACTGTTGTGCCGAACTTGTTCTCAAAAGCGTATGCCGCGATTTGGGGCTGGAACTCGTCTGGACCGATTCCGGCGATGTCTTTAATTATCCGCTGGACGACTATGCCGCCTTCGTCTTTTACACTTGCGGAGAACTGGACAAGCCGGGCCGAAACGGCATGACGCCTGTTACGGACGCCGGATTGAAAGCGTTTTTCATTGCCATTCGTGAAAAGGGAAAAGGATTCTTCGTCATTCATTCCGGCTCTGATACACTGCATAAACATCCCGAATATATCAAGATGGTCGGGGCGGAATTCGTCAATCATGGAATGCAGCAGGAGGCGGGCGTTGAGATCATCGGTAACGCGCTCCCCCAAACGGAAAAAATTCTCGGTAAAAAGTTTCGTCATTTCGAAGAATGGTATGCATTCCGAAACTTCAATCCCGATATGAGAGTTCTCATGATGCAGGATACTTCCGATATGCTTACCGAGGGAAGGAATGCCTATTACAAGCAGCCGTCGTACCCGTGTACCTGGATTCGCGGCGAAGGCAAGGGAATTGTCGCGTTCACCTCGCTTGGTCACAGCTGCGAGTTTTGGCGGTCTAAAGAATATCGCTCTCTATTGACCGAACTCCTTTCGATCGTAACGCGATTGCAAGCCGTCGATATGACTCCCAATTACAACTCCGTCGTGAACACAAAACAGTAAAGGAAGACAGAACATGTTTCGTTCAAATGATCATATTCTTTTTATTGCCGTTTCCATTTTGGCTTTCATTTTTGCAATGAATACGAAACCGGTTTCCGGTCAGGAATCGTCGCTTGCGAAGCCGGGTACGGTGCCGGGTCAGCGAAGAACGTTCAATCTTGACGGGTTCGAACTGGCGTTTCGCTGGTGTCCGGCCGGGACTTTTATGATGGGGAGTCCGGCAACGGAATTGGTACGTATGCCCGATCCATGGGAATTTCAGCATCAAGTTACCCTGACTGCGGGATTCTGGATGCTCGAAACGGAAGTTACTCAAAAACTGTTCCAACTCGTCGTCGGAAAGAATCCTTCGTACTGGAAGGGAGACGATCGACCGGTCGAAATGATCGGTATGCCCGCGTGCGTCAGGTTCTGCGATACGTTCGCAAAGAAGACCGGCCTCAAGGCTCAACTGCCAACTGAATCGCAATGGGAATACGCGTGCCGGGCAGGTTCGACTTCCGCGTTCTCTTCCGGCGATTCCATGACTTTCGTCGATATGCAATGCCGCAAACCGGGGGCAAGTCCTCAAAAGCAGACACAGGGAACGGTACCAGTCCGATCATTCAAACCGAACGCCTGGGGATTGTACGACATGCACGGAAATGTTGCGGAATGGGTCGCCGACGCGTTCGATCCGGAATATTATTGGACGAGTCCGGCCAACGATCCGCCGGGCCTCGCTCAGGGCGCCGACCGTGTTTTGCGCGGGGGCGGCTGGTCAAGTCTCCCTGATCATTGCCGTTGTGCTTCTCGCAGTCTGGATGTCGAACCATATTCTCTTGCGTCTTCCTATGGATTTCGCTTTATGATCGTCCCTGATATAAAAAGATAAGCAGCCATGATCATGCTCATTGGATCGAGAAAAAATCGGACACCGATTTAGACTAAGCTTCGCCCCCCTGCGGAATCTAAAGCAGTGTTTGCCCGGCGGAGTCGTTCTCTTCCCGCGGTCCCGGTGAACGCGTCCGCGTCCCCCGACGCTACCCTTCTGCGCAAAAGTAAAGCAAAGTTTTCGCTTGAGCAAAAAAGAATATTGATCAAAACAGGATTTCTGTTATAATAGTAGAAAGAAATCGTAATCTTAACCTGTAGACACTTGCGAAGAGAGGAACTGACGATCAATGTCGCTATATTACAAAATACTTGCCGTTTTTTGGATGATACCGGGATTTTTTCCACTGTTCCTTGGCGGATGTTATCAGAGGGAGTCACCCTCAACGGTGGAACCTCCGGTTCCGGTTCGAGTGGCGATAGTGGAACAGCGGGATGTTCAGATATGGCGTTATTATACGGGTAGTACCGAGGTTGGACCGATTAATATCGTACCTCGTGTTCGCGGTATTTTGGAACAGATATGTTTTCAACCTGGCGAAATCGTCGAAAAAGGAGCCATGCTTTTTAAGATAGAACAGTTCGACTATAAAAACAATGTGGCACAGGCACAAGCCCGTATGGCGATTGCCGAAGCGAATCTCAACAAGGCCAAGGCGGATAATGCGCGAGATTTGTCACTCAAGCAAAAGGGCGAGGGGTATACGACCCAAGCGGATTTGGATCGCGACGCCGCCATACTGGCCCAAACCAAGGCTGATCTTGCGCTTGCCCGCGAAAATCTCGCCGAGGCGGAAAAAGACTTGGAACGGACTATTATTTCGGCCCCGGCCAGGGGAAAAATAGGACGCAATCTGGTCGAAGTGGGAAATCTGGTCGATGGCACCTCGAATAATCCATCGCCGCTGGCTACCTTAATGGTTATGGACCCGATGTATGTCTATTTTCAGATACCGGACGCGGATTTTATCGACTTCGAAAAGGATATTACCCTAAGAATACGCGCGAAAACAAACCGTCAAAAACTTACAAGAAACCCGGCCAGTACAAAAGGGACCGATGAAACGAATAAAGATCAAATCATATCTCACGATCCCGCTCTTGAATTTAAAATGCAACTTCTGAAAAAGGTCGATTCCCTTCACAGCACCGAATTTCCCTATTCTGGAGAACTTGATTTCAGTGACAACATGGTCGATCTCACTACCGGTACAAATACTCTTCGCGAGCGAATTGACAATCCCGATTACATTCTGTTTCCAGGCCTGGTTTGCCGGGTCCGTATCCGGGGACCTCTTTGCAAAAATGCCGTCCTTGTCC
>JAQVID010000479.1 GCA_028695865.1 Thermoguttaceae bacterium
CGCGCATACCCCACGAGATTGGGGCTCCTACGACAAGCACTTTGACAAAAAAATAAATCGCTTCCTTGGTCGCGCATACCCCACGAGATTGGGGCTTCTACGACCTTGGACTGTAGATTCAGTGTATCGAAAAACACAAGTCGCGCATACCCCACGAGATTGGGGCTTCTACGACAGCGGGGCTGTTAACCCCTTTTGAAGTATGGACTTATGATAGCATTTGCGGTAGGAACTGTCAAGCAGGGGGTGTTTGGCGGACGGAATCACGTATGCGTTTCGTAACTTCTGTTGGGAACGTGCGTTAAGGCAAGCGGTAGGCTCCGTTTGCGATTTCCGGCAGGGCCTTTGCGTGGAGGTGCTGGAAATTTCACACGATATAGTACTTTTCTTCGCTCCTGAAAATCGTATTTGAGCGTTTTGAACTGGTTCTCCGACACGAGGTACAAATGTGATAAAAACGAATATCATCTTCATCTTTCTTGAGAATCTTGTGAATCTGAACCAACATGCAACGAAATTGTCCGTCTGTCAGTCTGCATTCGAAAACGCTTCGCTGCACCCGTAAACCAAACAGGTTCATGACCAAGGCAATTCGCCGAAGTCTTTTCGGACTTGCAATATCATAACATACAATCCAGCAGCGTTCCATGGCAATTGTCTCTTGACGTCAAAAATTTTTCGTTTTTTGGGGAAGTACACGGTATCGATAGTACAATACCGCGTGCCGTTGAATTCATCTGATTTGAACCGGAACATATTCGGTTGATTGCCCGGTCAAAAAAGATTTAAGTCGGCATACCTGTAAGTCGATGATTCGTCGCCAATCGACCTCTTCTTCCACGTCGGGATGGACATGGCACTGGTCAAGCCGCGACTCAAAGGCGGCCAGGAATTTCTTTCTCGCTCCGGAAACGAGCAGACAGGTACCTTGATCGTCTTCATCGTCGTCCGTATCGGCGAAGTAAAAATCGTCGGAGGTTAACATGTTCTGATTGATCAGTCGAAGTACAAGACCGTCAATCAGAGGAGACCGAAATTCTTCAATCAAATCAGAGGCCAGCGCCGGATAACGATCGCTTTCGTGCAGCAGCCCGATACGGGAATCTATTCCCCGGGCAGCCATACAGGCTTCGATTCGGTGTGTCAAAATAGTATACCCCAAACTGAGAAGCGAGTTAACCGGGTCTCGTGAAGGGTGCTTTTCACGCCGGGAAAACACAAAGGCGTCACTGCGAATCAAGGTTGCGAACGCCTGAAAATACAAGTCAAGCCCGAATGGTTCATCCATGGATCGGCCAGACTATTATTTTGTCGGTAAAACGGAATCGAAAAGCTCGTTTACGTATGCAACAATGGCCTCCGTAACGGTTTCAACTTGAGGAAGCTTTGACTCAATGTTTTTACATTCACCGGGCATAACCTTCATGCGTTTGCAATACTCGAACAACATTGCGTAATTGTCCGCTTCCCTTTTGAGTTCTTTTTCCAGGCGTTCTTTTTCTTCAGGTGGTGTGTCTTCGGGCAGATTGCACGACTTTAGCATTTCTTCCAGAGTGGGCGGCGTCATGAGTACGAACTCCGGATACCTGTGATGAAGAAACGCGTTTCGTATGATGCGGAGTAACATTTTCTTGTGGTCCGGTATACTGGAAGCATGTTTCAAGATAGTCGTAAATTCGGTATATCCTTCCTCGGTTTGCGGAATGTCCGGATGTTTTTCGAGAATGAGATTTTCAAGTTCAAGTATTCTGCTCATGATATTACATCTTTCACGGTCGTACATATCGAGCTCTTTTTCCATCTCCTCATAGGAAACGTTACAGGAATTGCGAAATTGCTTCCATGTTCGCAGAAAAGAAAAAAGACGAACGTCACTGCGCATACGTTGCATGTTTCCATAGTTTTTGATTTTCATTTTACCGGTAATGGTAAAGTCGACAGCAGGGTCGGAATTCTTTTTGTCGCAGGAAGCGGGAACCTTGAGCGTCATCGACATCTCGGTGGAGTCTCCCAGCATGAACTGCCCGGGACGAATATTTCCAAGTCGCAATTTTTCCTGGGGAAGCGAGCAGAGAAGCTGTCGCGCAATCTCAAGGAGAATAATATCTTTCATTTTCGTTTGACGAATGTTCTTTTCGATATCATCGTATTCCTGAAGGTTCTTTTTTCGGCAGTTCCGATCTTCGTTTGTTTCAGTTTTCCCGTTTTGGCCCGTCTTGGGATAGTGTCCAATTGGTTTTTTGTTAAGGTTGGCTTTGAGGGCACGAATATTATCGTTGCCCGGGGCAATCTCAGCGCGGTCCAAAAAGAGAAAGAGCTTGCGAAATCGCTTGCATTGGGGGTTTCTTGGTTGCGCATAAAACCATTGCGGGCTGTCGCCGGACCATTCGAGGAATTTACCGATGAGCCAGGTACTGTTGTACTTGGGGCGGGAAGTTGCGCTTAACTCAACGTCCTCCGGACATTCTTCTTGAAATTGATCGGAGAATTTCTTGTTGATTACTTCTCGGACTTCGGCCTCAAAGAGGCCACGTGGCAAATTAACAGGTTCTTCGTACAGAGTCCTTGCGAAGGCGAGAATATAGTTGTCAGGGTCGGCTTTTCTTTTTGCCCGCTTGTCGTACTGACGAAGGAAATGGACGGGCATATCTGTATTGGTTTGGTCTTTGCAAGCTTTCAGGTATTTAATTTTGTGTTCCAAATACTGTTTATAAAAAGCGACGAGACTGCAAGGGGGAGCATCTTTCTTCAATATCTTGCCCAAGAACGGATGCGGCCAGGCCGGATTGTCAAGCAGTCCGGCACGCATGAAAAGATCATACAAATTATCTTTGTATGTATTCAATGTGCCTTTGTATTCATTGTACATTGCCAAACAGGCATACAACAGATTAAAATTGGGGGAAGTAACCTTGCCCTGATGAGGTTTGGTTGTATTGGAAGGCTGAAACTGCACCAGTTCGCGAATAACGCGAAGAGCGACCCTTCCCGCCGGATCAATGGAAATACGGTCTCTTCCAATTTTCCTGTCATATTGTATGTTTTTAAGAGAGGCGAGTTTTTTTTCCGCTATGGCAATCAATTCGTCGATACATATGGTACGAAGCTGTGTCCGAAAAGCCTTGACGTGTCCATGTTTGAAATAATAGAGGAGCTCGTCCGGAATGTCGCGTGAGCGAATATTGTATTCTTGCACAAATTGTTCTTCGGAGGACCATGTAACCGGTTTACCGTCGAGTACTTTTTGCAAGAGAGCTTTCCAGTTTTTCTCATATTTTGAGATGCAATTTTGTACTTGGTTGATTCTGTTTTGTGTTACAAGAAAAGTAAGGAACGGCAATTCATTGAGACTAAGCCAGTATTGCGGCTTGGTATTTCGGGTTCGTCTGCCTTGAAGTCGAGGCGGAAAGGACTTGTCCTTTTTAACCATTCGAAAGCCGATCTGGTTATTCTTGATCATGTATTGAGGCCTCATATCGAGACGGTACGATTTCGGAGGTGCTTCGTCCGCGGTCGGTATCCAGTAGAGGGAATCCATTTTTTTTCTTTCCTCGCAATAGAGTTGTTCCGCCTCCTGAATACGGCAGAAGGTTTTGATTCTTTTGCAGAGGCGGCGATCTTCCAGTGTTGACCCGTCGAGCAGACATTTGGAATAGCCGACTATTAACAGTTTTGGCCGGAGCGATGAGCGACTGACCAAAGGAACAAGAGAATAAGTAAAATGTCATCATTTAATACGTTTTGGCGGTCGTTTACAAAACGGACGGTCGTCCTTCA
>JAQVID010000480.1 GCA_028695865.1 Thermoguttaceae bacterium
CAATGCCGGCCGCTCCGTTTTCCAAACAAAATCGCGCTTCATAAGGAAATTCGATATTCCCATAAATCGTGACGCGCTGACCATCTTTGGTTTCGGCGGGAAGATCGGATAAAGAGCTCAAACGCTGCTGGAATGATCGTTCTTTTTTCTGCTGTTCTTCATATTTTCGAACAGTGTCCAAGTCGGGATTGAGAATAACGACACCGTTTTTGCCGTCAATAATAACGATATCGCCGTCTTCCGCGTCTTGCACAAACATTCCCACGCCAAGCACGGCGGGAATTTGAAGAGCACTGGCGACAATAGCGGTATGACTTCCCTGACCGCCGACTTCCGTCACGAAACCAAGTATATGGTCGCGATCAAGGTTAGCCGTTTCGCTCGGAGTCAAATTGGTCGCAAGAATAACGACCGGACGTGTCATTGAGGCTATGGAATCTTTGCGAATGCCCATGAGTTGTCGCAATAATCTTGCCTCAATATCAAGAATATCATTGACGCGCTCCGCCAAATCACCCATGGCAAACCGGCGGAGTTTTTCTGCCTGTTCGTCGAAGACCACATTGATCGCGTATTCCGCCGAATAGAGATCGTCCCGAATGTGCGCTGTTACGTCCCGAAGCAGCTTCTTGTCGGAAATAATCTGAAGGTGCGCATCGAAAATATTTCCATATTCCTCGCCGAGTTCCCGGGAAACAGAATCCCGGCTGTTGGCGATCTGCTCCTTCACGACCACCAAAGCGTTGTCCAGACGCGCAATCTCCGTACCGACTTCTCGCCGTTCTACGTTTCGCCGACTGATACGACAACGACCATTGTCTATAATCAGCGCCTCTCCAATTGCCGTTCCGGGCGAAACGGCGATCCCACGATATGTTTTCATTTTTTTCGGAGCGGGGTCTGCGGTTTAGCGGAAGCAAATTCGTCTTCCCAAAATTTGTTCTTGAACATATCCGTGATCATATCGGCGATTTCGTCCGCTTTATCGCCATCGACTTCAAGCGTCAGTTTGGTGTCGCAAGGAGCCATAATAGCCAAAAGATCCAGACAACTTTTGCAATCGGCCTTATAGGAACCATGCGCAAGGGATATATTGGTATCGTCATAAACAGACGCGGCCTTACTAATCATCGACGCAACGCGAAGATGAAAGCCGGCACTATTGGTTACCACCAAATCTCGGGTTATTTTCATTACTTCCGAACTCCTTACACGCAAAAAAGCCTTCGTCGCTCGCCGCTCATTGCGGCGAAGACTACGACAAACGAACGTTACTTGCCGTAAACATTCGCGTCAGCTTCATCAAGCAAATGAAGAATGTCGTCCTTCGTTTTGGACTGCTTGAGGAAACGGCAGAATGCATCGTCTTTGAGTTGGCGTGTGATGTGCTCCAGAGCGCGGAGATGTTCTCCAGGACGGTCCGGAGGCGAAATAAGCAAGAAGAAAAGATTGACCTTTTCACAATCGAGACTGTCGAAATCAATTCCTTCCGGACTGATCGCAACGGTACCAACCAGACGGTCCACACTGGCGTGTTTGGTGTGAGGAACCGCAATGCCGCGACCGATTCCGGTTGAACCCAGGTCTTCGCGACGCATGATTGCTTTGACAATTCCCTCATATTCCGATTCCTGAATTCCACCGGCATCCAAGATGGACTGGACCATCTCACGGATGACTCCTTCCTTGTTCTGTGCCTTAATTTCCGTTCGAATCGCATCGGTGAGAATAAAATCCGCAAATTTCATTCGAGTAACTCCTTCTTAAATGGGCGGTTTACTATCAAGCGGAGGTTCCAGAATCCTGCTCAGCATGAATCAGGTGGAATTCCCGCTCAGGTATTCATTTTTTATTTAATAATATTGTATTTAATTGTATAATCGTAGTGTTTATTGGCTGTTCCGGTCGGTCTGACCTTTTTGGACAAGGGCGTCCTGGCCGGTACTGCACTTGTTGATTACAACGGGCAATCAACGATGGTCGGTCAACTTTTCTTTAAACTTGCGCATCTGTGCTTCAACCTTGTCAATGACCTGATCAAGACTGCCGTAGAGACTTTCTGATGTGTGCGTCGCTTTGAATTCTTTTTTCAATTCGGTCGAGACAAGAAGGTCCACTTCGGGAATGTCCGCTTTTTCAAGCTCGACGGTGACTTCGATCTTACTGACGCGTTCGACAAGACGCCCGAGTTTTTCAACCTTCTCGGTTATGCGTTGACGAGCCGTTTCGGACAAATTGCCATGACGTGTCGATATGTTGATTTGCATCGTTTCATCTCCCCTGGGTAAATGGTGTTTTTCGAGACAAGAATCGGGCGACAAACCGCTATGATGACCGCACAAGCGCGGCATTTTTCGCTCGGTCGCGACGATAATCCTATCCATATAGTATACCAACTCTCTTTGAAAAATCAGCCCCACACGCCCTTTTTTAACCATTCTTTTGTAATTTTTTCACAAAATTTTTTCCGCGGGTGGATACAATTTTTCCTATCTTTTCTAAAGTTCCTTTTTTATGCGAAAAAAACGTCCACTTTCAGACCTGTTCGCCTGGAAAGCCGCTCCTGATACGCTTTCATTGTTGTATCGTCCAAAGAACAGGCAAGCGGACTGACCGGTGTGCGGGCAACCGTATAAAGCTGAACTCGTTGGATGATTCCTCCGGTTCGGACAATTTGTTCCAATTCATGGCAATAAGCGTCGAATTGAGCATCGGACATTGTTTGTCCGTCATAACGCAACAGCATGGTCTGAACTACGATCCCCCAACGGCAAGCGGCAAAGTTGAGATTTTCAATAATTCGCTCATAAGGGACCGACGAGCCATTGATACGATGGTACCATTGGGGCGTGCCGGCATCGAGTTTGCCCCATATTTCTCCCCCATTCGAAACAAGTAAATCGCAAGCGTTTCGCACAGAATCGACATGTAATCCGGTCGCGTTTGTGATGAGTACCAGTTTACAGGGATTGGAGCCAAGACTTTTCTTTACTTGAACAACAATCGGGACCGCATAGGGAAAATCAGGAGAAAATGTGGGTTCACCATCGCCACTGAAAGCAAAATCTTTTAAATGCCGGTGTTCCGGCTCCACCTGAGAGAAAGGAGGAATCTCGAAAAGGGTACCATCCATGACCCACCGCGCCGTTTGCTCCAATTCCTTTTGGAGCAATTCAAGATCAACGGCCCGGGATAGCTCCGGCATTTTTTCAGATAAAACGCCATTGCTTCCAACCACCCGCCCAGGAACTTGACAATACACGCAATGAAAGTTACAAAGGCGATGCGGCGAAAGGTTTATTCCGATCGACACCCCTCCCGCCCTGCGACTCAATACCGGATAGACATACCGTTGATCGCGAAACGAAGAGGGATGATTCCTTGTCAGAATGGCGTCTTTCGACATAAATAATCCGTCTCAATACAAAATGTAAAACGGTTTAGAACTCTTTGGCGTCAATCCACTTCATGAGCTTGCGAAGCTTCTTGCCGACCTGTTCAAGTAAATGATCATGATGTTGTGCCCGGGCACGTTTGAATGCCGGAGCGTTAACCTGATTCTCAAGGAGCCATTCGCGAGCGAATTGACCATTTTGAATTTCGGTAAGAATCTTCTTCATTTCCTTCTTGGTTTCCGCGGTGATCACTCGCGGGCCGCGGGTGTAATCGCCGTATTCCGCCGTGTTCGAAACGCTGTAACGCATGTAGTTCATACCGCCCTGATAGAACAGGTCAACGATGAGCTTCATTTCGTGCATGCATTCGAAATAGGCCA
>JAQVID010000481.1 GCA_028695865.1 Thermoguttaceae bacterium
TAATCCTTTTTGACATAAAATCGTTCGAGATTGATTCCACCGTGCAATTCCTCTTCGAGAAGTTCAAGTTTTCCTTCGAGCAATTCGATACGGCGTTTGAGTACGGGAATCAAGTTTGCTTCTTCATGAACCCGCTTGGGACGCGGTACCGAAGGATATCCCAAATGACGCGAAAGCGCCGCAAAAAAGAGAGCCGGGTCCCGGTGCCTGGACGCCAGCGCAATACGTCCTTCCTTTTCCCCGAAAAGAATGGTTGTATCGGTATCGTTCACGTCGTCTGCCGTCAGTTCACACCCCAAATGACCCGAACGAACGAACAGATGATCAGACTCGCCCTCGTCCAATAGCGTCTCGGGGCACGGTTCCTCCTCAAAAAGCGACAGCGATTCCCGACCTTTGCGCTCATCCCGACGAAGTCGATAAAGTTCACTCCGAACATATACCAAATCGGTCAATTCTACAATACCGATCTGACGACGAAGAACGACATTGATCCAGCGACGCCAGGAATCGTCAAAAATGGGGTCCAGCGAAATCGCCTCCAGCCCATAATCGAATCCCAAACGGTTGCGACTGAGCGCTTCCAACTGATAAAAGAATGTTCCTTGCGGTGTGGGCGATTGACTTCGGTAAGCGGCTTCTTTTTCCAAAATTTCAAGTGCAATCTTGAAGTCAAGCCGACCTGTCGCCCGTTCGGCTTGAGCAATGATAAATGTTTGAAATGCCGAAAAATAGTGCGGCATGCCCCTCATGGCAATGGCCAATTCGCCCGAAAACTTGAGTTCCGCAAGCAAAAAATCGACCGCAAGCGGAAGATTGGTCGTGTTGAGCAGTTCATTTTTCATCGACCGGAGAATCTCTTGCGAGGAATATCCATCGTCAAGTCGTTCCCGAAACGACCGAAACAAAAAGGCTTGTTCTATATATTCTTCTTGTTTTAACATTTTATCCTTTTAAAGCTCTTTCCAAATCTCGCTCTTCCGCAAAAAAAACAAAATATTCAGCAGTCCAAACGTCTCTTTTCCCGATTTTACCTCAATAATGCATAATGTACAACTTTTTTTGCCTTGTTTCCAAAATTTTTGTAAAAAAACCCTTCTTACTATTGGCCAAAACTGAAACTCTTGCTAAAATACTAATAAGTTGTTTAAGTCATGTGACGCGTAAGACTGCATTTTACTGTTTTTCATCGGTGATTCCAGTTTAATCCCATTCCGGTTGGGGCAAAATTCGAAATTTGCCGTGGAGTTTGCTGTTCGAACGCTCATTGATTCCTGTTTTTCCTATTTTTTAGAAAGAGGTTTGCCTCATGGATAACGTCGATAGAGAAATTTTCGCCGATGGAATTGGTCAGATTCATTTTACTCCTGCTGCTGGTGGAATGGTCCGTTTTGATTTTGTGTCAATGCAGCCTTCTGGCGAAAACGAGCCTCCGAAGCCGGCTAAAGTTTGCCGTATCGTCATGCCGCCCCAAGGTTTTCTCGCCGCCAAAGATAGTATTCAACAGATGTTCGACAAGCTGATGGCCGCAGGCTTCATTCCGAAAAATCCGAATGCCGCTCAGAATACGAATGCCCTGGGCGATAAATAAGATGTCATGGCGGGCTTTGTAAAAAGTCCCGGCTTGTTTGCGTTGTTTTTGTGGATCGGTTTTTCGTTCGGTATGCTCATCTGCCCGAGTGGTGCTGTTCGATAATCGATCTCATTGGGACCCATGAGACTTGTTTCTCTGGGTCCCTTTTTCATTTTATTGAGGGCTGGCTCTGTTATGGATTCTCCTGATCTTCCCTGTGCAGACCGTGTTAAACTGCTGCTTCGTACTGTTTTTAATCGTATTCGCAAAGCTGCTCTCGACGCTAAAAGATCGCCAGACGAGATCAAACTGGTCGCCGTTACGAAATACGCAACTTGCGACGATGGTTTTGTCGATTCACTGATTAAAGCAGAATGTTTCGATTTCGGTGAAAACCGCATCAAACGACTCCTCGAAAAACAGGAACACTTTGGCGGGACATTTCGCTCTTTTCCCGGCCAGTGTGACGCTCCTCGGTGGCATTTCATCGGTTCTCTTCAGGAAAATAAAATACGCAAGATGATTCGCTTCGTCTCGCTCATTCACTCAATCGACTCGATTAAACTGCTCGACGCGGTCAATCGCATTGCGGGTGAGGAAAAACTTGATCACCCGGTCGATGTGCTTCTTGAAGCGAAAATCTCATCGGACGCAACGAAGCATGGGTTTGTCACGGAAACACTGCCGACGCTCCTGCCCCAATTGCAAGACCGACCCAATATCCGAATCCGCGGTCTCATGGGCATGGGCGGCTTGGGCCTGACGCCTTCCGAAACCCGGCAGGAATTCGCCTCACTACACGCCGTATTCGATCAATGCCGCGCGCAACTCCCGTCAAATACCGACTTTACGGAACTGTCGATGGGTATGAGCGATGATTTCGAAATTGCCGTTGCCCAAGGCGCAACGATTGTCCGTGTCGGATCACTCCTTTATCCTTAAAGACATATAAAGGGACCATTCTCCCGTGAACGCTTCCAAGTCGGGATCACTCTGGTTTTGCTTTTACGCATCGCGGAACGAATTAACCGCGCAACGTTCTTTACGCGGCTGGTAGGGGCTGGCGACCGCCGTACCCTGCTATGCGATTCCCCAAAAATCCCCGCCGTTTGAGAATGTACTCCCGTTGCGATTTCTTTTCCGGCAGCTTCTGTTGACTCATCTGCGCCCTTATGTTATTTTTCGCTCATTTTTTTATAGAAAGCCAGGAAGAAGGAGCGAGGGGCAAGGTCAATTTTTAAGTTCGCCAGTTCACTCCCCGGAATGATTTTTTTCGAACCATCGAAAAGTTCAAGCTCATATTTGGCCTTGGGTTCAATATGACCGGGCAAAAATGATTTCGTTGCCTCTGCCGCTTGTGTTCGACGAAAGACGAGAATGAACCCGGCGCCCAGGTCCGCCCGGTCGAGTTGCCAACCGCACCAGACATGATCGGTCGGTCCGGTTTCATCCGTTAAAGGAAAGAAATCGCCAAGGTAGAAAGGACGCATACGCTCGGCAAGAGAAATCGTTTTTTTAAACCATTGAGTCTCTTCTTTTGAGAATTCTCTTCGGATGATCCCTCCGTTGAAATCGGTAGGGGTAAAAACGGTCCCGGAAGAAACGAAACTCATCATGGCGTAATCGTCGAATAGGAGTACTCCATTGGATTCCCCTCCCTGAAAAGGCAGGTAAGGGAGAAGATTCAGCGTCGCGTTCTGTCCCAGATTAATCGCGGTTTCACCCGGTTTCTTGTCAATAAAATAATCACTGCGACAATAGGAATGTGCACGCATGATCATTTCAATATCTAAACGTCGTCCGCCGGAAGCGCAATTCTCTTGAAGTATTCCCGGAAATCGTACACGCATTTCGTCCATATATCGATAAAGGGCTGCGATGTATTTCGCTTCTGTAATGCCTACCCGATCGGAAGTCTGACCGTCGATCTTCTTCCAGATCGGACCGGGATTGATATTAAAATCCTGACGGTATATATCGATATTGTGTTTGTCAATAATTTCATAAATCGTATTCTGAATCCAGTGAAACGCTTCCGGATCGTCAAGACGCAAGAGATCGTCCATTCGGTATTCCGGATGGGTTTTAAGAATCGGAGCGTTGGCCCTGATTCGTTCCGGTTCGAACCAAAGAAGGAATTTCATGCCCGACTGATGAACCGCGTTGGCGATCGGAAGCAGATCTCCGGTCGGATGCGTTT
>JAQVID010000482.1 GCA_028695865.1 Thermoguttaceae bacterium
CGCCAATATTTGTACAACTGTCAGCGATGCGTTCCAGGTTTCGCGAAATGGTCATGAAGTCGAGAATGGCCTCCATGGAGTCTGGCTTTTTCCGAAGGTGTTGTTTGACGCGTTCCATGTTCTCACGGTGCATCTCGTCGATACGGTCGTCGTTTTCGATGATTTCTTCCGCAAGCTTGCAATCGCGTCCCAAAAACGAGTCGAGCGATTTTTTCAGCGATTGCGACACTTCGCAGAACATGTCCGTAAAATCCATAATGTCCATATCGCTCTTTTCCGACAGCATGTGCAATGCCCGCTGGGCAATATTAACGGCCAGATCGCCAATTCTTTCCAACTCCGTATTGACCTTGAGCAAGGTAATAATATAACGCAAGTCGCTTGCTACCGGTTGATATAAAGCCAATACTTTCAAACATTCCTCTTCAATTTTCACTTCGTTCGTGTCAAGAGTATCGTCTCCGACCACCACGAAATACGCCAATTCCTCGTTCCTTTCCGAAATGGAAAGTATCGAATTACGAACGGCCTTTTCAACCATCGCCGCCTGATGTGTTACAAGTCGATTCAGACCGGCAACTTCCTGATCAAAATGAATTTTCATATGAAACCTGTATCTGTCCTTTGGGTATATTATATTATACTGCGCGAAAAATGTCAATTTGTAAACTTTAAAATCACGATTACCCGAAACGTCCGGTGATGTATTCTTCCGTCTTTTTTTCACGCGGATTGGTGAAAACCTGACTTGTTTCTCCGAATTCGACGATTTTTCCCCGATAGAAAAACGCGGTATAATCGGATACCCGGCCCGCCTGCTGCATGTTGTGTGTCACGATAACAATGGTAAACCGCTTCTTGAGTTCCAGAATCGTTTCCTCAATTTTAAGCGTAACGACCGGATCTATCGCCGAGGTCGGCTCGTCCATAAGAAGGACCTCCGGCTGGACCGCAATGGCTCGGGCAATGCAAAGTCGCTGCTGCTGACCGCCGGAAAGCGCCAGTCCACTGGTACCAAGTTTGTCTTTTACTTCCTCCCAAAGAGAGGCGTTGCGAAGCGATTCTTCAACCCGATCCGCGATTTCCGATTTACCCAGCTTGAAGTGTAAACGCAAAGGATAGGCGATGTTTTCGAAAACGGTCATCGGAAACGGAGTCGGCTTCTGAAAGATCATTCCGATTTTACGGCGCAGTTCGAGCAGATCGACATTCGGATCAAGAATGTTTTTGCCGTCGATCAGAACTTCGCCGGTTGTCCGCTGTCCGCCGTAAAGTTCGAAAATTCGATTGTAAACGCGCAGGTGCGTCGATTTGCCGCAGCCGGAAGGACCAATAATCGCCGTAACGCGCTTGTCGTCTATCTGCAAATTATTGTCGAACAGGGCCTGCTGTTTGCCGTAAAAGAAGTTCAAATTTCGGGTCTCAATTTTAATCCGGCGTTCCTGAACCGGAGTTGCTTCCTCCAGACTTGAATTCATGCGGTCTGCAATTGCAATTTCTCTCAATTTTGCTTTTGGAGAAGGAATCGTCAAAACCTTCCGTTCATCTTGTATCTGTGTACTCATTTTATGCTTTCCTTTCCGTAAAAAAATATCGAACCAAAAGATTTAGTGCGAGTATGACGATCATCATTACCAGTGCCGCTCCCCAGCCTGCCGCGTGCTGCGCCTCGTAAGGACTGTTCGTCGTGTACTCCGTAATGAGAACAGGCAGGTTGGCGGTCGGTCCGGAAAAATAATGACCGCACCAGGAATTCGACCACAGCGCGGTAAACAGCAGTGGCGCCGTTTCTCCACTGACTCGGGCAAAGGCCATAAGAATTCCTGTGATCAGTCCGCTTTTGGCACTTCGGCACACGACCTGGAGTGTTGCCCGCACACGATTCATTCCAAGTGCCAACGACGCTTCTCTCAACGAGTCGGGCACAAGCAGGAGCATATCCTCCGTGGTTCGCAAGACAATGGGAAACATGATAATACCAAGGGCGAGCGATCCGGCAAATCCGGAAAAATGTCCCGTCGGAACGACCCAAACGGCGTAAATAAAAAGACCGGTAATAATCGAAGGAATTCCCATCATGACGTTGGCACAAAAACGAATCGCGTTTCCCAATCGACTGTTCCGTCCGAACTCCGCCAGCCAGATTCCACCCAAAACGGCCAGCGGAAGCGTAATGAGCGTCGCCATAGCCGTTATGTAAAGGGTGCCCTGAAACGCATTGGCAATTCCGGACGATTCGATTCCATAAGGCTTGCTCGGCTGGGTGATAAAAGACCAGGAGAGAACAGGCAGTCCGCGTATCAGGGTCGTTCCAATGATACCCAGCATGGCACCGAGAGAAACGGTTAAAATCAATATCGAAACGACCCGGGCAGCTCTTTCCTCTATTTTTCGAAAAACGGGACTTCGTCTTTTCATCGTTCACCTCTTTTGGCTTTCGCCCGATTCAGAAAGTATTGAGTAAGTATTTGCACGGTAAAAGAGAGAATCAGCAGAATAATTCCCAGAGCGAACAGAACGCTTTTTAACAGTCCGTCCGCTTCGGCGAAATGATTGGCCAACGTCGCGGCAATCGTCGTTCCGCTTCCAAAGATTCCTTTCGGAATCGTCATTGTATTGCCGATAATGAACAGAACGGCCATTGTTTCGCCCAGTGCCCGGCCAAGTCCGATAAAGACGGCTCCGACGAGTCCGCGAAGTCCGTATCGCATGACAATGTCGCGAGCCGTTTCCCATCGTGTGCACCCGATTCCCATCGCCGATTCCTTCAGTAGCGGCGGGGTCATCATAAAGACGTCTCGCATCATTGCCGAAATGAACGGAATGACCATCAGGGCCAGAACGATTCCCGCCGTAAAACAGCCGAAACCGTTGTATTCACCACCGATAAGCGGACAATTCTTCAAATGGAGCGTATGAACAATAAACGGCTGAATCTTCGTCTGCATAAACGGAACCAGAACGAACAACCCCCACATGCCGTATATAACGCTTGGAATGGCCGCAAGCAGATCAAGTCCGGCGGAGAGCGGCGCCGAAGAGTGTCGCGGAATATCGGAAAGGTAAAACGCGGTCATAAAACTCAGCGGTACCGCAAAGATCATGGCGATCCCGGTCGTTGCCAGCGTTCCGACAATGGAGGGAAACGCTCCATATTTGTCTGTCATGGGGTCCCAATCGGTCGAGAACAGAAAGGAAAATCCGAATGTCTTCCAGGCTTGCGTCGAATGGAACGCCAGACTTGCGAAAATACAAAGGAGCAGGACAGGCAACAGTATCGCACACGTAAAACATAGTCTTCGAAACAGTGTATCAATCGTCATAAATACATTACCTTTTCCAGATGAATTCATTTCTTGCGTTGATTCTATAATTCCGGTGTGAGTTTAATCGCCTGTATCACGGAATCGGGAATCGAAATATAGTGCATTTTTTCCGCCGCGCTCTTGCCGGAAACGAAACACCAGTTGAAGTATTTGTAAAGTTCCGCTTTTTTCGCAGCGTCCAGATCGGCTTGATAAAGGATATAAGTCACTCCCATGATTGGATAGCTTGCGTCTCCTTCCGGATTGGTCAGAATAACGTAAAATCCGGGACTCTTTTCCCAATCGGCCCGCTTCATCGCCTCGACAAAAGAGGCCTGCGAAGGAGTAATATATTTTCCTGCCCCATTCTGTAATGTCGCCATGTTCAATTTGCTTTCAAGAGCGTAAGTGTATTCCGTATAGCCGATACTTCCCTGAATTTTCGTTACACTGTTACAGATACCCG
>JAQVID010000483.1 GCA_028695865.1 Thermoguttaceae bacterium
AGAAGAAAAGGTCCCTGTCGATCCCAATCTGGTCGCGATTTTCTCCGATATTCACTGTCCGCCAGCCGGGTATCAGCGAGAAATGTTCCAAGTTCGAATCAATGACCTTCTGGCACTGCGTCCGCGTCCTGCGCACCTGCTCATCTATGGCGATTTTGCTTACACGCGAGGGGAACTTGCGGATTATCAAACACTTTTAGAAATGATGAAACCGATTGAAGCGGCCGGCATTGCCTGGGACGTCGCGTTCGGCAATCATGATCGACGCAATAATTTCGCGAAAGTTTTTACTGCGCGCAAGTCAGCGGCCCCGGAAGTTCCTGACCGATATATTTCCATTGTCGATACACCCAGGGCACAGTTCATTCTCCTTGACTCACTCATCGAAGGCAAAGTCGATGGCGGTATCGACCCCCAACAAAGAGAATGGCTCGCCAAAAAACTCGCGGCGGCGACAAAACCGGTTTTCGTCGGGTGTCATCATCCGCTCAATGAAACGAAACTGGATTCACTGTTTCTCAAATGCGACTGGTTCGCCGGGTATATTTACGGTCATAACCACTACTGGAAACCGGTTTATGAAAACGGTGTACCCACTCTTTGCCTGCCGTCGGTCGGACATTGGGGCGACATTGGCTTCGTTACCCTTGAGCTGAAGGAACACCAGGCTGTCTTCCAATTACACCAATACGATTTCTGGTACCCGATGTACGGAATCGGATCGCTTGAGCGGAAATCGATGCAAATACAACAGTACGGAGGAAAGCCCGTCTACGCTCGTACCTCCAACTGGCAGCAGCATGTCAAACGCAACAACGGCTCCCTGTTCGTCGTCCCGCTTCCCACCGGTCCGACCAAATAGCCGTTTTGTGACGACAAATCTTTTTCATGGGAATAGTCGCAAAAAAACTCGCCCGGTATCTCGAATCGCACCATTCGTTGGTGTATAATGCCAATGCTTCACCTCGTCCGGTTTTTACTTGAGTTTTCGCGCTGCGTGGCCTGAATGCCCTGTTTTCCGAAGGTCAACAGGGTATGAATGACCGAAAAAGCGAAAAAACGGCAATATAATAATGAATCATTGAAAAATTTCACGTGTTCCCGATTGGTAACTTGAATAAGATACATATAATAGATAAGGTAAAAACAGTGTCAAAGGGAGAAAAAAGCAAAACCGAAAGAAAATCAGTAAATTTTTATTGATTCCCGCTTGACGAAGTTCAAAAGGGGAATATATTATTAGATAAAGATTTATCCATAATCTTTTATCGATAAATCAGAATCGTTTTCCTGCGAGCAGGCAAGCTTTGTCCGAAGGCAAGCTCCGCCTGAAAGAATTGGACGAGAAAATCCGGTTCTGTCCGTGAATGACGAAAACGAAATGATAATCGTTATGCGATATGACAACCGTGACTCCGCGAGAGTCACACAACCGTTAAGGAGAAAAACGATGGCCAAGACAGAAAAGCAGGTTAAGGACGAGCGTGCGACAGAAGTAAACACGGCACAAGCCGATGCTGCCGCGTTGGAACAGGAAGCGTTAGACCGAGAGAATCTTGATCGTTTGATTTCCAAGGTTCAGGAGGCGCAAAAGCTTTACTCGAATTTTACGCAGAAGCAGGTGGACGATATTTTTCGGGCTGCGGCTTTAGCGGCGAATGAAGCCCGCATACCGCTTGCCAAAATGGCCGTGGAAGAAACCGGAATGGGCGTAGTTGAAGATAAGGTAATCAAGAATCACTTTTCGTCCGAATACGTCTATAACAAGTACAAAAACGAAAAAACCTGTGGCGAAATAGAATACGACGAAGCGTTCGGAATTATCAAGGTCGCCGAACCGGTCGGAATCATTGCGGGTATCGTCCCGACGACCAATCCGACCTCAACGGCCATTTTCAAATCGCTCTTGGCACTCAAGACGCGAAACGGGATTATTTTTAGTCCACACCCGCGAGCCAAGAACAGCACAATCGCGGCGGCACGAGTCGTACTCAACGCGGCGGTCGCGGCCGGTGCGCCGGAAAACATTATCGGATGGATCGAGGAACCGACCGTGGCGCAAAGCCAACATCTCATGGCCCATCAGGCGATCAGCATGATTTTGGCGACCGGCGGACCCGGCATGGTTAAGGCGGCTTATTCCAGTGGAGTCCCTGCCCTGGGTGTGGGGCCAGGCAATACGCCTGCGGTCATGGACGAGACCTGTGATATTCAAATGGCGGTCAGCTCGGTTATTCAGAGTAAAACGTTCGACAACGGCATGATCTGTGCTTCGGAACAGTCGGTAGTCGTCGTCAGCGCGATTTACGACGCGGTCAAAGCGGAATTTATTAAGCGCGGTGCATATATATTGAATCCGGCCGAAGCCAGGAAAGTCGCCGACCTGATCGTGGTCAATGGCAAGTTGAACGCGAAGATTGTTGGACAAAGCGCTCGACGTATTGCCGAAATGGCCGGCGTCACCGTTCCGGACTACACAAAAGTCTTGATCGGCGAAACCGACGGCGTGGGCAAAGATTATCCGTTCAGTGTCGAAAAACTGTCCCCTGTTTTGGCCCTGTATCGCGAACGTGATTTCAACGCGGCTTTATACCGGGCACAGCAATTGCTCGACTTCGGTGGTTTGGGGCACACCAGTGTTTTGTACACGAATCCGCTTAACGTCGATCGGATCAAGCTGTTCGGCGAGCGAACGAAAACATGCCGGACACTGGTTAATATGCCGTCGAGCCAAGGCGCTATTGGCGACGTTTTCAACTTCAAACTTGACCCGTCGCTTACACTGGGCTGCGGTACCTGGGGTGGAAACTCGGTGAGTCAGAACGTCGCGCCGAAGCACTTGCTCAATATCAAGACCATTGCGGAACGACGTGAAAACATGTTGTGGTTCCGTGTTCCGGAAAAAATTTATTTCAAGTACGGTTGCCTTCGTGAAGCGATGCAGGATTTGATCGACGATGGTCGTAAACGGGCCTTTGTGGTAACGGATCGATTCCTGTATAACAGTGGTGCCATGGCCGACCTGGTTGATTTCCTTGAAGAAAAAGATTTCAAGCTCGAAATCTTCTCGGATGTGGAACCGGACCCAACCCTTGGCGCCGCGTATAAAGGTCTGGAACGAATGAACGCGTTCAAGCCGGATACGATTATCGCGTTCGGTGGCGGGTCGCCCATGGACGCGGCCAAGATCATGTGGCTCTTGTACGAGCATCCGGAAGTTCAATTCGACGACATTGCCATGCGGTTCATGGATATTCGCAAACGCGTTTACAAGTTCCCCAAACTGGGAACGAAAGCAACGCTCGTTGCGATTCCAACGACCTCGGGCACAGGTTCCGAAGTCACTCCGTTTGCCGTCATTACCGACGAAAAGACCGGAAACAAATACCCGTTGGCCGATTATCAGCTCACGCCGAACATGGCTATTGTCGACACAAAGTTCGTGATGAACATGCCAAAGAAGCTCACCGCGTACAGCGGTATAGACGTATTGGTTCACGCGGTGGAAGCCCGTGTTTCGATTATGGCAAGCGAGTACACAAACGCTCTGGCCAAAGAAGCCGCAAGACTGATTTTCAAATACCTTCCGGCCGCGTACAACACGCCCGGCGACGAACGTGCACGGGAAAAGGTTCACCACGCTTCGACCATTGCCGGAATGGCTTTTGCCAACGCGTTTTTGGGCTTATGCCATGGTTCCTCAATCTTGAGGTTAACTCTGGCGTGGTTCTTCAATCCGACTATGCGGACCAAGTTCCTGATTGCCTT
>JAQVID010000484.1 GCA_028695865.1 Thermoguttaceae bacterium
CGTCCCATTAGCGAAGGCCAGATTTCCGCGCTTCTGGCCGAACTCGAAACACGAATGGAAAGCGAAGCCGAAACTGAAGTACGCACTGAATACATTGGTGAGCAGGTCATGCAACTTCTTCGGAATGTGGATGAAGTTGCTTACGTTCGTTTTGCAAGTGTCTATCGGCGGTTTCGTAATGTCGAAGATTTTGCGCACGAGTTGGAACCCATGCTCAACAGTCGTCCCGAAGACTAGAAGACTGGAAGACGGAAAGACTGGAAGACGGAAAGACGAATTGCGTTCCCGGAAATTTTTTGCTCAGGATGAATCATCAATGACTACAGACAACACATTCAAACAAATCGTTCGCGAAGAAGTCCCTCTGGCCATGTACACCTGGTTGCAGTTGGGAGGGCCGGCCGAGTTCTTTGCTGAACCGCGATCACGTCAGGAACTGATTGAACTGCTTCAGCAATGTAAAAAGAATTCCATTCCGGTACACATTCTTGGCG
This sequence comes from Thermoguttaceae bacterium, assembly GCA_028695865.1. Lineage (GTDB taxonomy): Bacteria > Planctomycetota > Planctomycetia > Pirellulales > Thermoguttaceae > JAUNBG01. The sequence continues at coordinate 495 of JAQVID010000484.1, forward strand.
TGGGATCGAATGTTCTCGTGTCGGACAAAGGCGTGCCTGGTGTGGTGATTCGCCTGACCGCTCCCGACTTTTGCGATATTCAGGTTGAGGACTGGCAAGTTGAAGCCGGCGGTGGTGCCCGACTCGGACGCGTGATTACTTCCGCCGTTCATGCCGGTTTGGGCGGTCTCGAAGGATTGATTGGCATTCCGGGCACCGTTGGCGGAGCGATTCACGAAAACGTTTCAACCGGCGATGGTGAAATCGGGCAATGGGTCGATCAGGTTGGAATCGTGACTTTTGCCGGAGAATATCAAGAGCTGTCGCGAAAAGAAATTGCTTTCGGTTATCACAATTGCAGTATAGCCAACGCGGTCGTCGTGTGGGTAAAATTCAAATTGGAACAGGAAGACGCTCGCGAATTATCGAGACGTATGCAAAAGATTTGGATTGTTCGCAAAAAAACGCAGCCGATGGGCTGGCAGAACGCGGGCCGACTCTTTAAGAATCCGCGGGGTCAAAATGCGGCCGAACTCATCGAAAGCGTAGGTCTTCGCGGAACGAAGATCGGCGGCGCCGTCATTAGTGATCGCAATGCCAATTATGTCGTCGTGGAGCCGGAGTGCTCTTGCAATGATATCAAACGACTTGTTAATCTGATTCAATCGCAGGTGATGGACCGCATGGAGATCGAATTGGAATTGGAACTGGAAATGTGGTAATTTCGGTCAAACGCGGCGGCAGACGGCTTCGAAAATTCCCGGGAGCGTTGGCTTGCCTGCTTCCTTCCGAATTGTGCCCCCTTCGCGAGTCGAAAATTTGAAGCAGTGAGGTTTCACCGTTGCACCGGGATTACAACGTTCCTCTTGAATAAAACCGGTTTTATTTTATTTTTCAGTCGCGAGGCATTGAGTCGCCCGTTTACCAAGGCACACAGGTTATGAAGGCACACAGGTTATGAAGGCACACAGGTTATGAAGGCACACAGGTTATGAAGGTACACAGGTTATGAAGGCACACAGGTTATGAAGGTACGCAGGTTATGAAGGTACGCAGGTTATGAAGGTACACAGGTTATGAAGGTACACAGGTTATGAAGGTACGCAGGTTATGAAGGTACGCAGGGAGTGAAGGCACACAGGTTATGAAGGTACACAGGGAGTGAAGGCACACAAGGAGTGAATGTACCAAGATATGCAGGGCGTGAATCACCGAAAAATTGAAGTATCGGTAGTATAATATAAATGTTTACTGTATGAGAATATAAGGTTTCAGGAAAAATATTATGTCAAGCAAGCATCCTCTTGTTTCCGCAACGACCATTCCAGGCATGACCCCCACGCGGGGCAAAGTCCGTGACGTTTATGATTTCGGCGATTCCGTTCTGCTGGTCAGTTCGGACCGCATCAGCGCGTTCGATTGGGTTCTTCCCAGTCTTATTCCTGATAAAGGAGCCGTACTGACGCAAACGGCCGCGTTCTGGTTTGAAACGCTTGGCGTGCCGCATCATCTGCTGACCACGAACGTGCATGAAATACCGTTTCCCGCCGGAACCGATTTGGCCCAATTCGAAGGTCGTTCAACGTTCTGCAAAAAAACAAACGTCTTTCCGATCGAATGTATTGTTCGCGGTTATCTTTCTGGTTCAGGCTGGAAGGAATACCAAAAATCCGGCACGATCTGCGGTGTCACTTTGCCGAAAGGTTTAAAAGAAAGTGATCGGCTCGAAGAACCGATTTTCACACCGTCAACGAAAGCCCAAACAGGTCACGACGAAAATATTTCATTTGACCAGATGTGTCAGTTGATTGGTACCCGGGAAGCAACAACGCTTCGTGATCGGGCCGTTGACATTTTCAGTCGTGGTCGTGATTACGCGTTGGACCGAGGGATTATTATTGCTGATACGAAATTCGAATTCGGCCAATTGGGCGACGAAATCATTTTGATCGATGAAGTCATGACCCCGGACAGCTCGCGATTTTGGCCCTTGGATCAATATGAGCCCGGAAAAGGCCAACCGTCGTTCGATAAACAATTTGTTCGCGATTGGCTCCTTGCTTCCGATTGGGACCGAAATTCAGCGCCGCCTGTTCTTCCGGCCGACGTTATTGAGAAGACCCGGGAAAAATACACGCAGGCTTATCAGCTTCTAACGGGTCGCGAACTGAAATAGTCGTTTTTGCGAGCGTTCGACACACCTGTAATATACTGTGGAGCTGTGTTTCAAGAAATTTTCCTTTTTTTCCGGGAACAGTTCTTGGCACAAAGGCGAAATCCGGGTAAACTGAAGGAATATGGTTGGGCTGTTGGATTTGCGATGGTCGGGCCACACGTATAATAAAATATGTTGGAATGAATCGAAGTGTTTCGGTTGGCTGTTTGGGCAGTACATAAAGAACTGTTTTGCCATGCCCCGCAACGCTTCGGGTTTCGATAGTTTAAGAATAGAATTTTAAATACATTCACCGCGTTTCCTCAAGGAGAAAAGATGAGAACGAGTATCTTGATTTCCGTCTGTGCCGTCATGGCTCTGGCAGCGGGCGTGGCTCTTGCCCAGGATTATTCCAAGAATCCGGCTACGGAAGTTGCGACCAAATGGCTTGGCGATTCCGCCGATCTGGCCGAAGCGAAAGCAACGACCGAAAAAGACATGAAACCTTACGTCGAAAAACTTCAAAGTCATCTGCCGAACGAATTTATTTCGTTCAAGATGATTCCGATTAAGGGCGGCAAGTTCATGATGGGCAGTCCTGACGGCGAAAAAGGTCATGCCAAAGACGAAGCTCCGCAGCATGAAGTCGAAATTGCTCCGTTCTGGATGGAAGAACATGAAGTAACTTGGGCGGAATTTGAACTGTTCGGTCTTCTTTATGTGTCCAATGCGCGGCGCGAAGGCAAGCTCAAAGCAAATGATCGCAGTGAACGTGCTGATGCGCTTGCTTCACCGACCCCGCCTTACAGCATTGGTACAATCAGTTATAACCACAGCGGCAAGCCGGAGTACCCGGCCAGCGGTCTGACTCGTTATGCTGCCCAGATGTATTGCAAATGGTTGACCGCGGTTACCGGACATTATTATCGTCTGCCGACGGAAGCCGAGTGGGAATACGCGTGTCGTGCCGGTTCCAAGACTGCTTATTCGTTTGGCGACGACGAATCCAAGTTGGAAGAGTATGGCTGGTTCCTCAAGAACAGTCCTGATGGTTATACCAAGATCATGCAGAAGAAGCCCAATGCCTGGGGACTTTATGACATGCACGGAAACGTTTGCAAATGGGT
>JAQVID010000485.1 GCA_028695865.1 Thermoguttaceae bacterium
AGGATCGATAATCACCGATCTGGTCCGTGGAGGGAAGCGCGAAACTGGCCGGTTGGACGTCTTCCAGCTCCGTTAAGACCTTGGTTACTTCGTCCTCCGTTCCGTCGATAGGACGAATTTGTATCAATTGATCCGTGGAACCGGGAAGGACAATCCATTCCCGCTCCCGAACGGTGACCAGTGAACCAGGCGTATATTTCATTTGTGTTGACATTATGTTTTTCTATTATTCTTTATTGATTGAACCCGAACAAGGCGGAGTTTTCCATAACGATTTTTTTCCAGTTATCCTTGTGATGAAAACGAATCACATCCCAACCGGCGTCAATCAGGGTGGTTTCCTGTAATTTGTCTCGCGTTTGCCGTTCGGGGTAATCGTGCGGTGGTCCGTCGATATAAATTACGGTCTTTTTCGATTCATAAACAAAATCGGGCGTGGTTTCCGTGATTTCAATATAGACTTGCGCATCCGACGGCAGGTTGTAATTTCCCGCTTCGAGAAAATCAAGCCATTCCCGTTCCAGAGCGGAATCCGTTTTATTTTTGAGATAAAGCAGATGTTCCGAACGTGGGCGGAATCCACCCGAGACGACCAATTGCGCATTTGTCAGCTGTAACAGGATGTCTTTGATCAATTGCCGATCCAGATACGGATGATCCATCTGATTGGAATAGCTCATGAGACAGTCGTAGCAGGCCGCTTCGCAACATTCATCGGCATATTCCGCTTTATGAAAGTCTTCTCCCGAGTCCGGGTCGAAATGACAAAGACGAAGAGCCTCACGAGCCACGATGCGAAAACGAACAGGATCAAGCAGGTGCTTTAATACGCCCGCCCCTCCTTCGGAAGATTCATAAAACAGAATGATATTTCTCTCATCTTCGGTGGGAAGCGGCAGAGCGGCCAGTTCACTTTCCTCAACACCAAATTCGTTTTGAATGGCACGTTGAAGCGCGGCCTGTAATGTAATCATTTTATCGATCGACAAACATTGCTTCGGTTCAATAAGCAGACAGTTTTTACTGTCCTGAACATAAGGTCGAACCCATTCCTTTTTTTGGCTGGTCGGATCGTAATCGTTATCGTCATTACCGTTGGGAACGTTTTGATCTTTGACCCAATACCCCCGTTCCATATCAAGCAGAAAACCTTTTCTCTGACTGTTTTTTTGACGTCGATAACCGAGACTGACTCGATACACGGTAGCGTTATCACCATACGTAATTTTACCGAAACACTCTTTGTTTCCTTCTTTGTCGATGGTGATATCCGCCATTTTGCAGGAACGAATTCCGTCGCGGCTGGCGAATTGCACCGCCGTCCTTATATCGTAACCGAATCGCGTTCTTTCTTCTTCGTCACAATTGATTCTGTTACGTCGTTTAGCGGTTACTTTTTGCAGTCGTAAAAGTTGATGGAGGGGTTCTCCCAATTCTTTTCCGCAGTTTTCACATCGGTCAAACATTTGACTTTCACCATTTTCGATACGATGAATGTATCCGCAGTGAGAACAAATCTTTACAGACAAAAAGGAAAAACCGTCCGGTTCCTCCCGTATCGGTAATGCAATCTGATTAACGACATACATTGCCCCTTCGTGATAAACGATGGATCGAGGACCAAATTCATTGATCGCCAGAAAACGCGGTCGGGAAAGATAATCGTCTTTTCCATCACGGCAAGCCAATCCGGGCAGGAATGCCGTTACGGGCAAACGTGGAAAATTATAACCGGGCAAAAAACCTTCACCGGCGAAATAACGGTAGGAATAGAAATCGCTCTTTTCGGCGTTTTTGTCGTTGGTTAAGAGTTCCATCTCCGATTCAGCCTGTCGTCGCAATGTTTTTGCCATTGTTCTGTCTGACGAGGTTCGGGATTGGTCGCAGACGATGGAATGTTGAAAATTCTGTTGTTTTTTCGCCGAAAGATACATGTCCCGCCAACGGCGACAGGCTTCTTCGAAACACAACGGAAGTTTGCGTAAAACGTCTTCACACCATTGGTCGGTATACCAGGTCGTCTCCTGTTTTAAAAGAGGTTCGATTGAACGTAAAACCTCGCGGCCTTGCGATATTGCCTTTTTTCGAAGGGATTCGTTTTGAAGTGATTCCTGTATGGACTGAGATATATCACAGATGGGCAGCCCCGAGTCAGGATTGATTGCGTCAAGGTTTAATACATCGCCCAACGTTTTTCCGAGACTGAAACGAATGGATGACCCGGCTGCTTCTGTCATCCAAACGGCATGGAGATGGGAACGAATCAAATCTTCGTTTGTCAAATCAATCTGAGGCGGCTTGACAGCTCCGGATACCATTCGCGCCGGTTGTTTGAAGAAATAATGGTCGTGTTGATTCATCGTCGTGCAGTAGGTAAAGATCAATGCCGGTTGTCCGCTTCGGCCTGCGCGACCACTTCGTTGAGCATAATTGGCAGGAGTCGGTGGAACATTACGCATGTGAACAATATTCAGTTCGGAAATATCTATTCCAAGTTCCATCGTGGGGGAACAGAACAGCACGGGAAGTTTGCCATCGCGGAAATTTTCTTCTCGAACCTCTCTTTCGTCATAAGAGACCTGTGCCGTGTGCTCCCGTGCTTGAAAACTTTTCATCGTGGAAGCGACAGTCTGATAATAATCTCGATAGAACTCGTTTATGAGTTCACTGTCTTCAGACTGATCCGGTTGCCGAACAGGATCGTAAACCCCTGTATTACCATCTCCCATTTTCCAAATCAATGACTCTGCTCCGATACGATATCCGGAATCTCCAGGTGTTTTGTTGGCGTCGCCTATCTTTTTCACTATCCCGTAATTGACCAAAACCCGAACAAGATCGTTAATAATGACAGATGTATCGGATAGAGATAACTTGGACGCAAAGGGAAAAGTACCCGTTCGACGAAGATATTGACCAAACCCGCTATAAGGGGAAAGGAACAAATCTCCTCCATAATCGTGCGGATTCTTCGAGTGAACGTAAGCAGTCGCTGCGTGTTCCAGATTCTTCGTTTCCTCCGATTCATCAAATCCCCAGGGAGTAATAAGGTGCTGACGGCTTCTTTGCATGAGTGAATCCTGTTTTAAGCGATCCAGATATTCGACATCAATGGCAAGTCCCCAGCGAATCATGTTGAGAAGTGTTTTCAAAACAGCTTTTCTGGTATTCGGGTCGGCCTGTCGCAAAACTTGATGAGCCGTTACCCATACTTCCTCGTCATGGACGGCATCGTCGAGAGAAAGATAATCAATGATTAGAAGTCCCGTTTGTTCCAGATTGGGGACCGTCAATCGCCATCCTCGTTGCAGGTCTCGATAAAGACGATATCCAATAACACCACACAAAGCCAGATCGGTATTCTGTTTGGCGACCCCTTTTTTTGCCTCTGGTTTCGAAGCGTATTCTTCAAAAGAAAGTCGAAGATGTTCAAATACTTTTTGGGTAAGAATGTCGTGGGGAATGCCCGCCTCACCCGCATCTTTCAGTGCACTGTAGAGAGCTCCACGTAATAAACTGACGTCGACGAAATCGTTCAAATGACCTGCTTGAAGTGACGCATCCTGTCGATTGTCGGTAAAACTCAACAGTTTTTGTGCCTTTGGCGGTAATTCCATATTGCGAACATGCCGAACAGACGAAAGAGCCAGAATCGTTGTCGCACTACTTCGACCTTCCGTTGCCAGTCCTCCCAAATGAGAAAAATCGCTTCGAGTACTTCTTGCATAGGTTGCCGCATAAGAAACTCGAC
>JAQVID010000486.1 GCA_028695865.1 Thermoguttaceae bacterium
GGGCAAAAACGAGCAGTTCCGCGGCAGTTCTTCCTTTTTCTGTAATAGCCAAACCGTCGTGTTTTTCGTTGAGACACAGACTGCCGATAAGTCGCTCCTGATCAAAATGCCGACCGTAAGGCACGCCTGCGGAGAGCGAATCGCGGAAAAGGTAGTCCATTTTGTCAATATCGATCGGTCCGGAAAGAATGGATCCGAGCAGGTGATGAGCACGGCATCGCCGCGCATATTCTTCGTGCGGTTCCTGATCTTTTCGTTTGGGTTCACGTCCGTTGAGCAGCGAGATCACATCGTCGGGCGAAACATTCCAATCGTCGTGGAGCAGTGTCCGAAGCGGTTCACGATGAAGGAACAGACCGGCCGATTCTTCGTGGGGGAGGACGCCGGGCAGTTTGAGGTCTTCAATCAAATGACAATACGGATAATGTCCCAGGTCGTGCAACAGAGCCGTGACGATGAACAGTTCGGCGTCTGGCACTTGCACTGTTTCGACGAAGCCGGGAACATGGACAAGTCGGCGGAGCACCATCAGAGCCAGACGATAAACACCGAGCGAATGTTCGAATCGTGAATGCCGGGCACCAGGGTATACGAGTGAAACAAAACCGAGTTGCTCAATCGTTGTGAGGCGTCGGAACGATTCGGTGTCGATGAGTCGCTGTACCCGGGGGGTGAGTGGAACGTCCAATTCAGGGGGAATGCGAATGATCGAAGTTCTGGCGTCGATCCCCGCGATTTCCGGAATTTGAAGTAATATTTCTTGCGCCGTGGGTTGGGAGTGTGTGCTTGAAGGAAGATCGTCCGGAATCATAACGGCCTCAAAAATATTGTGTATATTCGGGAAGTAAGGAAAACCTGCGGGCTGCGGCGGTTCTCTAAAATAAATCATACACACAAACAGCGTCAGACGCAATACTCTGTTGCGTAAAATAAAAAAATGGAGGGCACATACCCCCCATTAAAAGAAGCACCGATGAAAATATTTGTCCCGATAAGTTGTATCGGGCAAAATCCAACCAGATCATACCGTTTTGAAATGATCACTCCATCGGCGTAATGAAAGCCGGTTGGCAGTCTTATTTGACCATGTCTTTCAGGGCCTTAAGAGCGCGAACTTTGACCTTGTTGTGAGCCGGTTTGGCGGCGCGGTCAACGAATTGACCCGGGTGGAACGGGTCCGGGACGTTCTTGCGAGCGGGAACAGCTTCAGCGCGTTTCTTCTCAATTTTGACGAGACCGGGGAGGGTGAAACTGCCGGCGCCTTTGCTCGAAAGGCTTGTGGCAATGAGTTCACCGAGGGCGTCAACAAGTTTGGCGACGTCCTTTTTGCCAAGCTGAGTCGCTTCAGCGAGAGTAGCAATGATTTGCGTCTTGGTCAGCGGCTTCTTGTCGCATTTTTTGTCGCATTTCTTGGCACATTTTTTTTCTTTTGTCATTTCTGAAAGTTCCTTCTGTTTCTGAAGTGTTAAAAATGGAAAACAGTTTTTCGAGACCCCGGTTTACGCCATACCGGGATCCTGTTCGGAAACGAGACCGTCCCTGGACACGTGCAAGAGGCGTTTTTTTCGCTCTCGGGCCCGAATGTAACGCTTATTATGCCGTCAAAGCCCCGAATGTGTCAATAGTTCTTTCCCCTCTCGACCGGAAAAAACAGAAGTTTTTTCAAAAAAAAACGTTTTTACCTGCTGTTTTTAGGGTCTTTGCCGTGTCGCAGAATAATGTACACGCTTTAAATCCCGTTTTTTGTGTATTCCCTCATATTATATTTATCGAGTGAGGGCCGTTCAGCCGGGCAGTGAGCCCATTTTACCTTGGGTGGGCAGTATACAATATCGCGTCCAGATATATAATATATTAGAATGGGTGGTGGTCATCGTCGGCCGCTTGACCCTTGTCAGTTTATCGATCCTCCTTCGAGGACCACAACATTTTGTATAGGTGAAAAGATGATTACAAGATTTCATCGAGCCAGTGACCCTGATTTCATGCCGGTAGAGACCCTTCGCGAATTGCAAAATCAGAGGTTTATGGCGACGTTTGAACGAGTTTACAATAATGTTCCCTGGTATCGAAAGCGAATGGAGGAGTTTGGTGTTTCCGCGAAAGAAATCAAGTCAATCAGCGATCTTGGCAAACTCCCCTTCGTAGTCAAAACGGATTTACGCGATACGTATCCGTTTGGCATGTTTGCCGTTCCGATGAACGAGATTGTACGCGTGCATGCCAGTAGTGGAACCACCGGTAAGCCGATTGTTGTTTCGTATACGCAGCAAGATATTGACGTGTGGAAAAGTGTAGTTGCCCGGGCTCTGGCCTCTTATGGGGTGAACAGTCAGGACGTTTTGCAAAACTCATACGGTTATGGCCTTTTCACGGGCGGTTTGGGTCTTCATTACGGGGGCGAAGAGCACCATGTCACGGTCATACCGATGTCCGGTGGAAATACGGAGCGACAGATTACGCTTATGCGTGATTTCTGCGTAACCTGTATTTCGTGTACCCCGAGTTATTTCCTTCACCTGATCGATAAAGCGAAGGAAATGGGGATTGATATGCACGATCTTCCGCTGCGAATCGGTGTTTTTGGAGCCGAGCCTTGGACGGAGGAAATGCGTCGTACCATCGAACACGAAGCCGGAATCAAGGCGTATGATATTTACGGTTTGACCGAAGTGATTGGTCCCGGGGTGGGAGCCGAATGCGTCTGCCAATGCGGAGCTCATATCTTCGAGGATCATTTCTACCCGGAAATAATTGACCCGAAAACACTCCAGCCCCTTCCGGACGGCAGTGAAGGCGAACTCGTCTTCACAACGCTCACGAAGCAGGCCATGCCGATGTTGCGTTATCGCACGCGCGATATTACGCGTATTATTGCGGAGCCGTGCGAGTGTGGCCGAACGTTGCGACGTATCGCGCGGATATCCCACCGAAGCGACGACATGTTCATTATTCGCGGTGTCAATGTTTTTCCCGGTCAGATCGAGTCGGCTCTGCTTGGAATCGAAGGAACACTTCCGCATTATCAGATTATACTTACACGTGTTAACGGTCTGGATAATATTGAAGTACAGGTCGAATTGTCGGATGAAAAGTTCCACGATACACTCCGTGAAACGGAGATATTCCGCAAGCAGATAAGCGAGAAGATTCAGCACACAATCGGTATTCGAGCCGGAGTCACGCTGGTCGAGCCGGGTCGTATTCCGCGAAGTGAAGGAAAGGCCAAACGCGTTATCGATAACCGCAATATTTAAGCGGGTATTGTCCCTTTCGTCGAGTCCTGGAGTGAGTCCGGGCTTGACGAGTGGGAGCTTGTGCGAGGAAATGAAGAGCGTCCCTGATCGATAAGGTTTTGGACGACGTGTTAAACGAAAAAAATCGGGAAACCGGAAAGATTCCGCGGCAAACGGTATTGCGGTATTGCGGCAAACGTGAAACGGCCCCATCACGACAGGCAGGGGGGATTCCGTTTTTTCCCAATTTTGATAAAATTTTGAAATGATACGATCGGGTCCTTGTTTTTTCTGTTTTTCTCCCCGTTTGCCCTTGAAATTCAGGGAGAAAAGCTTTGCCGCCATTGCGGGAAAACGCAAGCGGAACCGGTATAAATGTTGCGTAACCGTTCACGGTCAGAATATGAAAATTGGGATAATCAGGAATAAATTGGCGACGGGGCAGCGGTACCATGGAGATAATGGATGAGCGTTTGGGTCATGTAATCAAGCAGATTCCGGCCCTGCT
>JAQVID010000487.1 GCA_028695865.1 Thermoguttaceae bacterium
TGGAAGTTGTGGCAATTGTCGTGGCGACAGGGTATCAGCTTTATCAGATCGGGAAGGAACAGGACAATCCGCGAATTTCCGGTTATGGGGAATATGGTTACGGTCAATATAAAGACGTGATTGATTCGCTTCAGTTCGAGCGGCTGATTTCGGCTTCCGGTCCCACGGGCGGCGAACCGAAACGGCCTTCAGACGGACGCATTCCGGAAAAGATCGTATTCATTCAGTGCGTAGGTTCCCGGGATAACGCCAAGGGTGTTTCGTACTGCTCGAAAATATGCTGCATGTATACGGCAAAGCATACCATGCTGTACCGACACAAGGTTCACGACGGTGAAGCGCATGTGTTCTACATGGATATTCGCAGTGGCGGGAAGAAGTACGATGAATTTGTACGTCGGGCAATTGAGCAGGACGGAGCGATTTATCATCGCGGTCGTGTTTCGAAAATCACGGAAGAAGAGATCGACGGCGTTAAAAAACTCATTGTTCGCGGAAGTGACACTCTTTCAGGGAAGCCGGTAACGATTCAGGCCGATATGGTCGTTTTGGCGGCGGCGATGATACCGACTAAAGGTGTAGAGCATCTGGCGCAAAAACTTTCAGTGGGATACGACGAATACGGTTTTCTGAGTGAGTCGCACCCGAAACTTCGTCCGGTGGAAACGAATTCGGCGGGCGTTTTTGTTTGCGGAGCGTGTCAGGGCCCGAAAGATATCCCGGAATCGGTGGCGCAAGCCTCAGCGGCGGCGGCCAAGGTGCTGATCATGCTCAGCCAACCGAAGTTGACCCGAGAGCCGGAAGTTGCGAAGGTGAACGAGGTGCTTTGCGCGGCGTGCGGAGCGTGTGCGAAGACGTGTCCTTATCAGGCGATTTCAATTGAAGACATATTGGACCGCAAGGGGAATTTTGTCAAACGGACGGCGAGGGTCAATCCGGGCTTGTGTATGGGTTGCGGAACGTGTGTTGCCGTTTGTCCTTCGAAATCGGTCGATCTCGAAGGCTTTACCGAAGAACAGGTTTACGCACAGGTCGAAAGCCTGATGTGATTCAGAATAATAAAAAGGGTAAACATGTCAACAGAAACGAAAGAAACGGGTGGTTTTGAGCCCAAAGTCATCGCGTTCGTGTGTAACTGGTGTACCTATTTGGGTGCGGACCTTGCGGGAACGAACCGATTGGAATATCCGGCGAACATCCGGATCGTCCGTCTGCCGTGTACGGGCCGGATTGATTTTAATTTGCTTGTCAAGGCGTTCGAGGCGGGCGCCGATGCCGTTTTGGTCTCAGGCTGTCATCCGGGCGACTGTCATTATACGGCAGGAAATTTTCATGCCCGACGGCGTTGGATTCTTTTCCGCGAATTGCTTGATACGCTTGGCATCGATACGAACCGTGTTCATTTTTCGTGGATTTCGGCGGCGGAAGGGGCGAAGTTTCAGCAGTTCGTGACGGAGATCGTCGAGAAGACCAGAAAGCTTGGCCCGTACACCGGGTATCGGGAAATCGTGAACAACTGACCCTGTAAAGACGGATTACGAAAGTATTGACAGAACTATGGAAAAACAAATGAGAGAAACGGCGGGAAAACTTCTTGCCGAAGGAACGGTGGACGTGGTCATTGGCTACGGACGTCTTGAGACCGGTGCGGTTGGAGCCGTCTTTGTGACGAAAGTCGCCGACGTTGATAAACTTGTCTGGAACGACGAGTGTCATCAGGACCTGGTGGTATACCTGACCCGTAAAGAGACGAAAAAATTGGGACGTCCGGCAGTGGTTGTCAAAGGCTGTGACGCTCGCGCCGCTGTCGTCCTGGCGAATGAATCGCAGATTAGTCTGAGTGATGTGTATCTGATCGGCATGGTTTGCCCGGGTATGAAGAATACGAAGGCGGCAAACGACGCAAGTGGTAATTTGCCGCTTTATGACCGCTGTCTGACATGTCAGGATCGTGTGCCGCGGCATGTGAACGCCGTCATTGGAGATGAGGCGAAAACGAATCTGCTTTCACCGGAAGAAGCCGCGACGAAAGGTAATTTTGCCCGATTGGCCAAGCTTCGCGCCATGTCACCGCAAGAGCGACTCGACTGGTGGAGTCATGAATTTTCACGATGCGTGAAATGTTACGCGTGCCGACAGAACTGCCCGTTGTGCTATTGCAATCAGTGTGTTGCCGACAAGAACCGACCGGTGCGAATCGATACATCCTCGACGCTCAAAGGGAATTTCGCGTGGAATATTCTTCGAGCGTTTCATCTGGCAGGTCGTTGTGTCGGTTGCGGTGCTTGTGCAAACGCGTGTCCCGCCGGAATCGATTTGGATTTGCTTAACTTGACGCTGGCCATGACCGCGGAAAAAGAATTCGGACATGTGTCCGGACGCGAAGTGGGTACTGCGCCGCTGATTGGTTCTTTTTCCGAACAAGACAAGGAGGATTTCATCCGATGAGTCAGATTATTACCCGGGAACAGCTTAAATCGTTGATCAGTGAGTTGGTTAAAGCCGATACGCTTGTTGCCGCTCCGGTCGCGACCGAAAAAGGAACCTGTTTCTTTCAATATGTGAACGAGTCGGCGAGAGTTGTTTTGGATGCCGGTACTTCGGTCGCCAATTCGATCAAGGAGTTTTTCTTTCCGCGTCATGAGGAAATTTGCCGATTTGTCCGTCAGGCAAATGATGTTGTCGTTACGGACGCTCCGGTATTCGACAAGCGACAAGTGATTTTTGGTGTTCGTCCTTGCGAAGCGTCGTCGCTTCCGGTTTTGGACCCGCTTTTCGCCTGGGATTATCAGGATCGGTTTTATCAGAGTCGTCGCGCAAACACAACGGTTGTTTCGTTTGCGTGTACGCATACCGATCCGCATTGTTTTTGCAGTGATATGGGAGGTTCGCCGGATAACGCGTCCGGTTCGGATGCCTTGCTCTTTGATTTGGGAGACGGTTCGTTTGAAGTTCGGACGTTCAGCGATAAGGGCAAAGCCTTGTTCGAGGGTCGGACAAGTTCATCAGATCGAACAGGCAAGGCGTGCGAGGCGCCGGCCAAAACGCTTGATCTCGACGCGATTCGTCATTGGATTGACGCGCACTTTAACGACCCGATGTGGGATGAAGAAACGTATCGTTGCGTGGGCTGCGGTGCCTGTACGTATTCGTGTCCGACGTGCCATTGTTTCGATATCGTCGATGAGGGAAGTTTCGCCAAGGGAAAACGCGTCAAGAATTGGGATTCATGCCAGTCCGCGTTGTTTACGCTTCACGCTTCGGGACACAATCCGCGAGGTACTCAGGGGCAGCGTCAGCGGCAGCGTATTTCGCACAAGTTTTCGATTTATCCCGCCAAGTTCAAAGTATTCCTTTGTACCGGCTGTGGAAATTGTACACGGGTTTGCAGTACCTCGCTTGGCGTTAAACCGATGTTGGACAAGATTGCCGACAAAACGAAACAGAAATGAGACCATGCAAGTAATGGATGGGCCGACGATTTTGGCCTGTCCGAATCCTTTTTGAATATTTGCGCACAAGTTTAATTGAAACAGATGAAAAACCATGACAACAGAAAATATTTATAAACCTGAACCGATGGAAGTGATCGAGACGACGCGTCAGACGATAGACGTCAAATCGGTAAAGATTCGTTTCAAGGATGCGGAGAAAGCGAAAAACTTTTCGTTTCACGTTGGACAATTCGGCCTTTACTCGGTGTTCGGTGTTGGTGAATCAACGTTCAACATATGCTGTTCGAG
>JAQVID010000488.1 GCA_028695865.1 Thermoguttaceae bacterium
ATTGAAGAATCGCGTTTTGTCCCCGGAAAGATTATAACCACCGTCCTGATTCGGACCGTCATGACATTTCACACAATATCGATCAAGAACCGGTTGTACCGAACTGACATAATCAATAATACCGGCATCCAACGTTTGATTATCGCGTTTTGCTGCGATTTGAACCATCCAGGCGGGCAATGAAGGTATTGTCGGGTTACGCGACGCCGCTTTGGGTCGTATTGCGATTCTGGCGGTGCCCGGCAGCGTATCCCGCGATTCATGACAGCCAAGACAACTCGTCGTTTCTCCCGGCATGAATTGAGCCGCGCTGGTCATTCGCTGTATTTCCCGTCCCTGTGCGTCCAATGCCTGAAAATAAATCTCGCGAAGTGCAGGAACATAGAAATGAGCCGATCCATCTTCCTCGACCGGAACTTCACCCCAACATCGTTTTGCGTAATATGTCCCACAACCCATGACCGGCGATTGATCGAACGCGCGATTCGCCAAATCTTCCGACTTGCGTACCTGCTCCATAATACGAAGTGTCTTTATGGTTCCCTTGGGAATATTCATGCCTTCCATGCCGTTGTAGACATTGGTCAGAATAACGACACCGACAGATTCTCCCTGAAGCATATTAGCATATTCCGGAACTCCCCAAACCTCTTCCCGAACAGGTCGAACCTGCTCCTTCTTGAGATTCGGGCGCAAAATCTTTTTCAAATTCGTATTGGCGATTCGAGACGCGGGCAGTGCCGGACGGTCGCGTTCCTCAAGCGGAATCGGGAAAAAACAGCTCCATTTTTTATCTTCGTAAAGCATTCGCTTTTCGCCCGAGGAATTAAGGAGCCAGATTCGAAATCGCGGAGTCGTTGTCACGCCATCCTTAACCGAATAAATCGTCGGACCATTCGAACCGAACGAACAAAGAAACAGATCATCGGCTAACGGATATGGGTCGCGATAGCTCCATTGAATCGCTTTGTCCGCTATGACCGGAAACTCTTTCGTTATGTATCTCCAGCTCTCGCCCTTTTTTCCTTCGACACCAAATCGCCGTTCGATCAATCCCAAAGCTCCGTGCGGATAACCATGGTGCGGAGCAAAAGTTGCGATCACACAACTGGAACCACTGTCCGGAAGCGGGCGTGCCTGAAGAAATGAACCCAAGTCACGAACCGTATTTCCGAAATAAAGTTGATATTGACTCCCGTCCGGATTTTGGGTCCAAAGACTCTGTCGATAGGTCAGGTCCCGATCCACATATTCCCAACGGGTAAAAAGGACCCGACCATCCGGCAACATTTGAGGCGAAAAGTCGGACAGCGTATTCATACTGACACACGTGATGTTTTTACCATCGGCATCCATGGTGAACAAATTGGAAGCCGGACCCGGCTGGCAAACAGTGTGTCCGAATCGCCGCGTGGATACGAATACAATTCGACCGTCCGGCATCTCACACGGAGCGATATCGTAATAATCGCCAAAGGTCAATTGGGTGAACCCCGAACCGTCCACACCAATCTTAAAGAGGTGCCAGAATTGGACACCTTTCGGTCGATAGGAGAAAAAAATTGTTTTTGCGTCATACGAAAGATTCATATCGTAAATACAACCGTCTGGATCACGAAAGATGGTTCGAATCGGTTCCTTCGGATGTGCCGGATTCACCTGTTGTATTTCACAGCCGGGAAACGTTGGCTGGGCCTGCCATATATCGTTCCCCACAGAATAGGGCGGGGTAAGCGGCGAACGGAGCAGTACAAGTAATGGCGGTAAGTCTTTTGTCGCTAATGTCTTTGGATATTCAACTTCCGAAGCCGGTTTCTCTTTCGTTGATATCTCCGTCCAATCTTTTTGACCGGCGGCTGAATCGCGAAATTTCAAATTCCTTGCCATAATCCCGTATTGCCACGTTCGCAACGCAATCGTTCCTTTACGAAGCGGATCGGTCGCGTCCATTCCTTTTTCAGTATACTGAAAAACAGATTTGTCGTTTAGAAAAACTTCAAACGAGGTCTCTTCGAAATGCACACGAACCGTAAACCATGTGCCCACCGGAATCTCACATGGAATCTGACGAATGACTCTGAAATTATAGCGATGGGAACCAATCATAATGATTTTATTCGCCGGATTAAAACCAACTTCATACCCGTTAAAATTATCCGCGCCAGGCATACAGTCAGAGACCTTGAAATTGATTCCGCTAAAGCCCTGTTTACGTTCCGGAATAAAAAGTTCCGTCTGGAATTCACCGACCATCATGATCGGAACGGAATTCGGAACCAAAAGACAACCCGCACCAGAGCCACCAACAAGAATATTCTTCTCAATCGACCAACCGCCACCATAAACGGAAAAGCCAGGCAGATTTGCCTCTCCAGCCATGGCCGGAATATAAGGCAAACTCGCAATTCGCTCCAGAACCGTCTCTCCGCTTTCTTCCGCAATGCTCTCTCCTGTACAGAACAATATCTGTACCATACATACAAATATCACAAAACACGAAAGAACAATGTTTACGTTTCGAATCATTCCGCATGATTTCATTTCGTATCCCCTTAGGCTGGCATTTGTGTTATACTGTTCTCCGGTGAGCAAAGCAGAGTCTTTTGTGTATTATAATATCGTAACCGTTCACGGCGATTTTTCCTTTCGCCCGAAAGGTTTCGCCATGATCCTCTTGCAAAGAATATAAGAGTATAGCAGAACCAACCTGCTGCGTCAACGATTTTTCATAAAATTTCTGAAACACAGTCAACGAATCGGTCGATCCCAACCGATTCGAGGAGTGTCGATTCGAGGAGTATGGAAGACCCAAGAGACATAAAAATCAGGAAGCTTGAAGCGAAAATGATCGAGCTTATAGCGATCATAGCCGAGCTTACAGAAAAAATCGCGAAGCTTACAAAGAACTCGTCTCATTCTTCGAAGCCGCCCCTGAACGACGCGGAGACAGATCAAAACCGTTCTTCGAGTTTTCGAATAAGATTGACCTGACCTTCGTGAAGAATTTTGAGCTTAAGGAAACAAACGCGGGCACTGTCTTTATCGCCTGACCGGGAAAAACCTTCGGAGACCAGGTACAAAGGTCCTCCCTGGAGGGGAACGGGCAATTTTTCAATCGTCTCAAGCCAGACAAACAGTTCCTTTTTATCGGTTCCGGTCAGAAGTTTTAAGCGCCAAAGTTGTGTCATGGCCAAGAGCGAGACAATACGGCAAGTTTCATTGAGGCCGGGCGACTTCGTATCAGGCGACGAACACGTTACGAGCGATTCAAGAGTCTGTTGAGCGGCCAGTCGCCCCGGTCCCGGAGCGTCAAGGAGTAAACTTGCCGCCAGAAGTTGTCCAACCGGATTAGGATGTTTCGTCGGATTATCCGTAGAAGAGAGCCATTGCGTTGCCAATTCGACAAGTTGCGTTCGGGCTTTTTGCTCTTCGAACGACGACCGAAGAGACCAATTCAGCGGAATGTGATCGATAAACGGAGTATAAGGATCGATATGACACAGCAGAAAAAACTGCTGCGCCGCCTGTATGTCTTGCCCTAACATCATGTGACACTCGACGATTCGAACCGTAAACCATTGCCGGAGCCAAAGCGGAAGTTCGGTGTTGCGGCGGGCCTGTTCGTAAAGCGAAAGAGCTTGCTGAATCCCGGCCGTATTTCGCGTTTGCCGCGCCGATTCGAAAAGTTCTTCCGCTTTTTGGCACTCCGCCGACTTGTGAGTACGAAGGGCAAGTACTTGC
>JAQVID010000489.1 GCA_028695865.1 Thermoguttaceae bacterium
TGAACCCATCGATTCGTAGGGTAAAGCGGCGGAAGATCGTTTCCACGCCGGTAAAATACGATTCTGTTCCGTACATGGAGAGTTCCCGCGGCGAATCCGCGTCCAGTGAATCCGTTTCGACCACGTTCCACGAAAGATAATTATCACCATAAGACCAGTTGTCTTTCGTTCTCAAGCCCGGACGCAGGAAAACATGATTACTTTGCCGGAACGAAATCCCGTCTCGCGACGTAATGAATACGGTATCGGTCACGGCGGTACCAAATCGCAAATCGCGTCCCTTGCCGGTACTTCGGGCGTATCGTTTGTCCCATTCGGGAAGTTGTTTGGTCGATTCGGTCAGTCTGTTATCGACATACCGCGCGGGAAAACCAATGTAAATTTGCGGCGCGCGATAATAGGCAAAAATCTGATTAACATAATATTGAACCCGGTAAACAGGGCCTTCGCCTTTTGGGAATTTGAGACGGCCTTCGAATTTCCAATTGATAAAATCGTCGGAAACAATGCGATCGACATAGCGTGTTCCATCTACCACGGTTCGGAAATACGCGACATAACGATTTTCGGTTAGCGACCAGAACGCAATATTTTGTGAATCGAAAGCGCCTTTCGTATAAACAAAACCTTCTTTCATGGTCTTCCAATGGATACCGTCGGGCGAGGAATAAGCATACAAACCACGACCGCCCGGGGAAGCCATTGCCTTGTAACGTTCCTCGGGTTTTGTATTCGGATTCAAATCGATGAAGGGTGAAAAATCGTGACCCGATTTGAAGAGCAAATTATTGTTCTTGTTCCCGTCATAGTCGACCAAACCGAGGTTCGGTCGCGTCCAGTGGATACCGTCCTTGCTTTCGATCATCGCGATACGGACATTGCGATCTTTGTGATTGCCTGCTTCCGGCACCGAAGGATGATGCCATGATTTATAGTAAATCCGGTAGACTTTCTGCCTGGCGTCATACAACACGGTGTGATATCCGCAGCCGCACCCTTCCCAAGGCTTGTCCATGACCATCGATATTTCCTTGCGGTCCGGTTCGTGTACGACCAGTGAAACGTTGTCCATGCTCGCGATTAAATAATCGTCGATAAACAGTTCCCGCTGATTGCCAAGTTCAATGGCTTGTTGCGGAGCAGCGTTCAGTTGGGCAGTAGCGCCAATGAGCATGGCCAACAGAAAAAATGGGGCGTAATATGTTTTCATCATAAACCTTTCAAGACAAAAGTTGAGGATCGAAATACAATAATGAACGATACACTGATGAACGTGGTTCACCGCTGGTTTACAGGTCTTCCGAGATCAAATCGTCCATGACACAGGCACATTTGATCGCTTTCCATTTCATCGTTTCGCTCAAAAAGCGAACACTGCCATCAGCATATAACGTATTGACACCTCCGGGGTGTTCTGAGGTCAACAGGGTGTTGTGTCCCAAAAAAGTGCAAAAATGCAGGCTTGTCAAGGGAGTGGGACAATTAATCAGATTTCTTACGGTCGTCAAACCGGAAGCAGGACCGTCCCAACTGGCTCCGCAGTATGCTCCGGCACAATTGGAACTAATATGAACTTCGCCCTCAAAGCCACTGAAATTCATTTTGGTTTTTCCGGATTGTTCTCCTACAACCACCGTATTGGAAGTTCCGTCCAATACATCGGCCACAGACCGGTACATGGGAGTGACGTAGGTATGATTCGCTGAGCTAATAAAGCAAGAGACCAAAACATTCCGGGTACTGGTCATACCGAATGATCCTTGGTTGTAAGTACCGTCCGAAGTTTCATCGGGGTTCAGATACGTACCCGACACACCTGCGTAATTGGCAATCATGGTAAGCCCGTCGTTACGGTGCCAAAGTGGAGCTCCCAAGGTTCCCAATGTTCCACGATTGATATTGTCGATCGGTTCACTGGCAAAGGAAGGGCAGTGATAAGTTGGTATCAGTAAATTGCAGAGTATCTTGTTGTGAGCGGAATTTGCGCAGTTGCAATTCTGGCCGCTTGTATCAAACTCAAAAGCACCAAAAGGTTCACTGGTAAAATTAAGTGATTCGTAAATATGCATCTGTTCCATGTGCGGAAGAATGGTAATGCGCCAATTCCAGCCATAAGCCATATAAACCCACACGTCATTAACAATTTTTGACTGCGCTGTAGCTCCCTGCGGAAAACAGTTATAAGTTGAATGATAATTATGTAAAGCAAGTCCAATCTGTTTGAGATTATTTGTACATTGCATTCGTCGAGCCGCTTCCCGGGCTGCCTGAACTGCCGGCAAAAGAAGCGCAATCAAAATACCGATGATCGCGATAACGACCAGCAGTTCGACAAGAGTAAAGCCGTGTTTACGGCTCGTTTTCCCGTAAGAGCAGACGCCGCTTTTTCGTCGTGGCTTACACACGTTAAGCCCGAGTATCGGCTTGAATACCTTAAAACATTTCATGACAAATTCTCCTTTGCTGGAACAATCTTTTTGGTTAAGAATTGCTTTATATCGCGTGTTGCAAAGTTTTTGCTCGGCAACAATCATCATATCCATAACGAATAAAACAAATATATATGGGAGTTTCAGTGATGTCAACAACAATTATGCTGAAAGAAAAAATTTATTTTGATTTTGTACTAAATGTCACGAAATGGAAATCAAGAAAATGGAATATATCAAGAGACGTAAATGAAAAATGACATATATTACGTGTAAAGTTGAGTTTTGGATTGATGGTATGCTGTGAATAATCGAACCAAAGGTAAGCAAGAAATATAAGAATACAATCGAAATCTTCGAATACTTTCCACTGCGGAACAGATTGAGCAAATCAAGAAGACTACTGGTTAGTAAAGGATAAATTTACTTGTCATTCAGGGAAATAAAGCAGAAGCGAGCGTCTGTTTTTTCGACGATACGGACGAGACGTCCATAGGTATTAGCTTAAACATAATTCAAGATAACTTAATGAGTTAAAGATGTAATCCCTGGGGAAAAAGGAGCAAGAGTGAGGGAAACAAACTGGTGTTTCATCCTTTCCTCGGCGGCCCCGTAGTGAAATAAGTTTTCTTTAGGAAGGTGTCACGCAAAGGCGCCAAGACGCAAAGAAGAGAAGAAGAGGTTTTAACTAACCATTACAAAAAAACTAATTATTCAAAAAATAAAAAGTTCACAATGGCGTCTTTTCGTGACAACAAAATACTAAATGCGATGATAGTTCGTTTTGCGTGAAATACAATCCTGACGTTAATACCAATGGTCGAGACGTCCGCGCTGCGGTTATCTCCCATATTAAACGTTGACCAACCGCTACACTTTCCCGGTGTCCATGAATACAAACCGACAAGGCGCAACCAGGAAAGTATGCGACAATGAGATATCCCCAAATCCGTAAGTCGCAAGACTCTTTACAACTGCTTCATATTAAAGCGGACAATGCGATAGTTGCCGCCGAACGTAAAATATCCGACGAGGACATTGTTGTGTGAATCGAACAAAATATGCGGATATTGGAAACTGCTTTTGTCTGTTTTTTCAATGTATTTGCGAGTGAGAATCTTTGACGCGTCCGGCGTAAGGACGGCAATGTCCAGCCCGGAGCGGTTCTTCGAAGGTTTGAGCGGATTCCAAACGGCCAGAAGATTATCACTGCCCGGGATACGCTTGATCTGCGCGGGCGAAAGAGGAGCATCCAGACAGGAAGGTACCGCGTCGCTCCATGTCTGGCCATTGTCAGATCGGAAGAGG
>JAQVID010000490.1 GCA_028695865.1 Thermoguttaceae bacterium
GATGCGCCCCTTTGGGATTATACGCCACGGCATAAGGATCAGAATCATTCGGCCGCGGATTGCTTGACGCTGCGGCGGATTCCTGTTTCAGAAAATCATACATTGCTTTGGCAATGCTGTGCCCCAACTGACGCGATGTTTCGGCATTGACTTCCCTGCCGGAAGCGTTTGCGTAAGGAACTTCAAGAGTCGCGCCGAAAATTCCGTTTGCCTGTGAGGCTGCCCACTGACGCATGGATACCAATCGCGTACTGCCTGTGCCAATGTTCCAGCTTTGGCCAAACGGAAGATTAAACGACTGGCGATATGGTATGACGCCACCGGCTTGACGCTTTTCAAGAAATTGCGAGAGTTTTTTGAGCTGTTCGGCCATGTACGGCTCTTTCGGACCAGGATAATAGAGTACTTCATTTATACCATCGCGTTTCCAGGGACAATGGAAATCGCAGTACATCACACGTTTGTTTTCGCCCCATTTGCTCACCTGCTTCACAAGGGCCGCAACTTCAGGATATATTTTTTCAAGATAATCCCGATTGTGGTCATGGGGCTTGCGATTTTTGCCTTGATCGCCGTCCTCCACTCCGTCTTTATCGACGAACGGGACACAAAAAAAATCAACGTTTTCGCGGAGCCAATTCCCTTCAGGCGACCCCGAAAAAATCTCTTCAAGCACGCCTTCCACTGTGTAAGACGCCATCATCTCGCAAGCATGGTGCCGGCAAGTAATCACCACACCAAGACGATTGGGGTTATTCGGATTGCCAAACCGAAGAAGCTCCACACTTCGTCCTTTACGCGACTTGCACAAAACGCTCTTGTCGACCGCAAAACGTTGGCGATTCATACCAAGAAAACGCTCAAGATTCGCTTGGGTATAAACCATGGCAAAAGCGAAACGAACTTCCTGCTCATCGGCGCCAAAAGCATATTCAAACCGGTCTGTCGAAAAGGCGGGCTGGCCAAGCCAACACCACGACAGGCCGCCGTCGCGACTGACCGCCGGTCCCCGCACGCCAACACAAGCCGACTGCGTAAACAAAAATCGCAAGGTCCGCCCCTGGGCTCCTCGAACGCGAAACGCCCAATAGAACCAGTCGCCTTGCGTATCGCGCAGATCGCGGTGTAAACGAACGGTGTCTCCTTTCACCGAATCAACAATAATATTCCCACCAGGAAAATCACCGTCAATGGTCAAAGCAGCCGTTTGACAGGCAGAAACCTTGCTTGCCGGTTGACCAGGGTCGGCAAGAACTCTGGTCCCGGCAGGCAGTAATACCCACACCAGTAAACACAAAAACAGATGACACGATAGACGCCATTGGTCAGTTCGATACATGCAACACCTTTCCAAACACAAGAAACGCGACAACAAAAATTACCCATCATATATTTGGGTCAAATTATTACTCGACACCGTCTCTACATTATTGCAGATAACGAACACACATTCAAGATATATCCAGAGAAACAAGGAAGAAAAAGAGAATTGAAATCAGACGTTATTCTTGTCAAGAGTTGCAATTCATATTCTATTTCACTGGGGATTGCTTTTCTGGGAATAGGCGTAGGCATTCGAGGCAGTCTGGTTGCAGTACACGATTTGCATGTAACCGGCGCGATAACGATCCATCGTACTGATCGCACAACGGACGATGGTCCCGAAAAATTCGGCACTCATCGTTTCCGGCTGCAGCAACTGACTGAAGCGGAACTGAATCTTGCCTTCGTCCATATCGAGTTCAAAATGCCCGAAAGCCAACTGGCAATTACAGCGTGTAAAATAATCGGCCAAATCGCGTCGATAATCACACGGCACATATATCTTTTCCTGAAGCGACACGCAAACGATATTATTTGTCGTATCCTCAACGACAGCAAGTTGATAGTCGCCACCGGAATTACTCGACACACGGCAACTAAGGCTATCGTCGTCAACATCGTACTTGAAAGAGAGGCTGTCAAAAAACTCTTTCACCGTTTCAATAATCTTTCCCATGAGAGACTCCTTCTAAAAATAAACAATTCATCACGGTCAGCCGACCACCAGATTCGCACACTGAATGCAAAACTTATTTGGGAATCACAGCGAATAAACGACAACCGATCATTTTGCTTACCCTAATTCACTCCCTGTTTGCCCGGGAAAAACAAAAGCATGCTGGGCAGAGGAATCAACGTTTGCGTATCTCGCTGCATCATTGATTTATCTCATTATATGTCTCTTCCCAAAAGCGACAAGAGATCAAATAAAAAAAATCACAGAAAAGTTTTTTCCGCAAATTCGTAAAAAAACTGTTTCTCTTTCCCCAAAAGCTGTACCTGGAGGTCCTTTTGTGTTATAACGTTGGATAACCGGACGACCGAACAGGTTCTCGCAAAAAAAACAAGACTCGACGTCGAATTAACGATTCGTGTTTCACCACAGTTATTCGGATGAACAAACAGGTGTGGAACGCGGCGTGTGTCGGGCCGAATGCCTGTTGAGGAACGCTGCTAGGTAATACCAGATAACAGACTCAATACGTTTGACACTTTATCATGTCATGAAAGGTTACAGGAAAACACAATGAGAAGACGCGATTTTTTAGAAACGGCCGGAACCGCGGCCATGATCGGATTGGCCTCTGGTACCACCCTTCTGGCCAATAGCGACAACAACGCCAAAAGTGATTTTCACTTCACCACTCCTTATGACGGAGGCATTATTCACGTGCGGCACGGTGATCCGGTACTCGGGACCGAAATCGGAAAAGACGGCAAGCCGCGACTGAGGATTCGGGTCGCCGGTATTGCGCCGGAAGGCTCGCTCGTCGAAATATTCTGTCCTTGCGGACAAAAGTTTCCCGCCAAACGAAACGGCAAAGAATTTTTCGCCGAGGTCCTTTTGAGCGACCGCATTTCCGAAATCAAAGCGGTCTGTCGCATGAACGGTCATGAGCAAACCATTCGCACCCGACCTGTTTGGGCCAAAAACTCGTTCAAACGATATAAATTCCAAATCGATGACAATATTTGCTTTCTGTATGACCTTTACCAGAAAAAGTATGACAGCCTGTTCGACAGTTTCTATCTGGCCGGACTGAAACGGCTCCACGAAAAATACAATTGCCGATTCGGACTCAACTGTTTCTATAAGGGGCATCCCGGGTACGATCATCCGGAAGATTTCAATCTCACCATGATCTCTGATCGTTACAAGGGCGAATGGGAGAAGAATTCAGACTGGCTTCATGTCACGTTTCATGCGCTCACTTCGGACCCTGGTCGGCCGTATCACGACGCCACGCCGGAGAAACTGGCCGCCGATTTCGATCTTACCGCCAAAGAACTCAAGCGCATCGCCGGGTGTGCCTATGCCCCTCCGGGCATTATTCACTTTGGTGATTGTCGTCCGGAAGCGTATAAGGTGTTGGCCGATCGCGGATGCCGCTGTCTGTCCGGCTATTTCTGGAAAGGCTCAAAAGACTGGATTGTCAGTTGGCAGTTGCCTGAAGATGTTTGCAACTACCTGCTTGATCACGAAGGATGGATGCACTTCGAAACCGGCCTGACTTTTTCGCGACTGGAAATGGTCTGTAATCTTGTCCCGGTCGAAAAGACGGTACCGATGCTCACGAAATCAATAGAGTGCCCGCAAACAGCGGAGGTTATTGACTTCCTGACCCATGAGCCTCAATTCTGGCCGAACAGTAAAATTTTGGTTCCAGACCATTTTCAA
>JAQVID010000491.1 GCA_028695865.1 Thermoguttaceae bacterium
AGCGGCTCCCGATCCGCGTGTATATTGCGGGCACGGTATTGTATGAATGTTGTGAATATTATAAATAAATTCTGTTCGTTGCACAACAGATGTTTTGTTTACCGATATGTAAAATAAATAAGTGTTTTTAATCAATTAAGAAAGGGATTCAAGGCGATGGAACTGAACAGACATGATTTTCTCAAGACCGTTGCGGCGACAGGGCTCATTGCTTCTGCCGAGTTTGGCGGCATGACGACCGTTTTCGGGCAGGGTACAACCGGGGCAAATCCGGACCTCGTTGCCGTGATGGGAGGAGAACCTGAAGAAATGTTCACGAAGGCGATTGAGTCGCTTGGCGGAATGGGACGTTTCGTAAAGTCGGGCCAAAAAATCGTCATTAAGCCGAATATCGGTTGGGATAAGACGCCGGATTTGGCGGGCGATACGAATCCGGAATTGATCGGCGCAATGGTCAAGGCTTGCTTCGCCGCAGGAGCCGCGTCCGTTCTGGTTTTCGATCATACTTGCGATACAAATTGGAAGAACTGCTATCGTCACAGCGGTATTGAGCAAGCCGTTGAGGCCGCAGGGGGCAAAATGGTGCCGGGCAACGACGAAAATTATTACGTGGAAGTCTCGCTGCCCAACGCGAAAGCACTGAAAACAACGAAGATTCACCGTGAACTGATCGAATGCGATGCCTGGATCAACGTACCGGTCCTCAAAAATCACGGTGGAGCCAAGATGACGATCGCCATGAAGAATTATATGGGTATTGTCTGGGATCGTCGTTTCTTCCATCGAACCGATTTGGCCCAGTGTATTGCCGATATTTGTACCTGGGAAAAGCGGCCTGTTTTTAATGTCGTCGACGGCTATCGCGTCATGAAGTCCAACGGGCCGCGCGGCAAGTCCGAAAACGACGTTGTCATGCCCAAGGTTTTGTTCGCGTCTGCCGATATCGTTGCCATTGATACCGCCGCGACCGCCATGTTCAATCAGATCGTGCCCATGCCTTTGGAAGATGTGAAGTACATCGGATACGGCGCGGAAATGAATTTGGGTACAACGGAATTGGCCAAACTGAACGTTAAACGAATCAAACTTTGAGCTTGATTTCGATTTTATCCCACCGATATTTCTTCTCCTGTTACCCACCCTGTTGACCTGCGGAACAGGGGGGGGGACGGCAAGCGACGGCAAGCAATGGCAAGCGACGACAAACGAAAGAAATTTCAGGTGTCCGGCGCTGTGTTTTGTCTTGCCGCTCATGCTGACGGTGAGGGGTGGTGTTCATCATATATATATGACGGTGGGAATAGGGATCACAATGCTTGCGCAAGGGACAATCTTTTGATTGTTTTTTGTTTTCGAAACACTGCCCTATGCAAGGAGTGAATGAATGTTGCGATATATTCGGATTTTTGTGGCCTTGGTCACATTCTCTTTTCTTACTCTCTATTTTATTGATATTTCGGACGAGCTGCCGACCTGGATGAGTGCATTTGCGAAGATTCAATTCTTTTCGGCGCTGGTATCCGGGTGCATTGGCGCCGTGGTCTTTGTCCTCTTGTTGACACTTTTAACCGGGCGGCTTTACTGCTCGACGATCTGTCCGCTTGGGATCATGCAGGATTTGATTGCCTGGAGCTCCAAACGGCTCATTCGCAAAAAGAAATACGCTTGCTCAAGAGCGAAAACCAAGACACGTTGGGGGTTCTTTGCCCTGTTTGTTCTTGCGGTCGTTTGCGGTTGGGGATCAATATGTTGCCTCCTTGAACCGTACAGTATTTACGGTCGAACGATGTTTTCGGTTGTTGCGCCTGTATACGAAACGATCAATAACTTATTGACCTGGATATGCCTGAATTGCGGAATCGTCTATTTTTATTACGTCGATCCGACGCGATTGCTGTTCGGAACGCTCGTGGCGGTAACGCTTTTTGTGGTCATTGCGTATTTGTCCTTCCGCTGGGGACGAACCTGGTGCAATGTCGTTTGTCCTGTGGGAACTTTTTTGGGGCTCCTGTCGCGACTGGCCCTTTTGAAAATTCGCTTCGATAAAAGCAAATGCAGCCAATGCGGATTGTGCTCCACGAAGTGCAAGGCGGGCTGTCTGGACGGCAAGAACCAGTTGATCGATTACAGCCGTTGCGTCGATTGTTTTAATTGTCTTGGCGCGTGCCGACAAAAAGCTCTTTATTGGGGGGCCGGGTGGGGTGGAACCCAGGAACTTGTACCCCAAAACGGGAATAAGGAGTCCGTCAAGGAGGTTCAAACCGTCCACGAAGCAAACGACGCCAAGGGCGCAGCCGCTTCGGGCCCTGACCCTTCCAAACGCGAATTCCTTGGCTCTCTTGTTACGCTGGCCATGTTGAGTACTTCGGTTTTGGCGGAAGAGCATTCCGGGAATACGGCAGGGAAGAAATCTGCGGATACTGTTTCAGGAGAGTCCAGGTCTGAAGCGACCAGGGAACCATATGACGAGCATTTGGAACGCCGAAAGACGCCCCTTTGCCCGCCTGGCGCCAAGAGTCAAATTCATTTAAAAGAGCACTGCACCGGGTGTCATTTGTGCGTCGCGGCCTGTCCGTCCCATGTTTTACAGCCGTCTTTTCTGGAATATGGTCTGTCCGGTATGCTCATGCCGCTCATGCGATTCGAAAAAGGCTTTTGCAACTTCGACTGCCTGCTTTGTGGTGAGGTTTGTCCCAATGGCGCGATTGAACCGCTGACGATCGGGGAAAAGCACTTGATCCAGATGGGCAAGGTTCATTTCGTTCGTGACCGTTGTATTGTCTATCAAGACGGAACAAACTGTGGCGCGTGCAGTGAGCATTGTCCGACACAGGCCGTGACGATGGTCCCGTTCCGCGGAAGTCTGACGATTCCGGAAATTCATCCCGAAATTTGCGTAGGATGTGGAGGATGCGAAAGCATTTGCCCGGTTCGTCCTGACCGCGCAATCTTTGTTGAAGGGAATCTTGTTCAGATCGATGCCGAACCGTTCAAGGAATCGAAAAAAGAAACGATTAAAATCGATAATTTTGGTTTTTGATACATTCGTGGGTCAAAAGTCTTGTTGGTGTGCTCCTTGCTTGACTGAAGATCGTTCATGCGCAAAATGAACTGCCATCGCGTTTGGTATTTTTTTGTCACGCAAAGACGCCAAGGGCGCTACCGCGCCGTTGAGAACATTTTTTTGTTGTGGACAATATAATATTATTGTAATGGTAAGTTAAACACATCTTCTTGCCTTCTTTGCGTCTTGGCGTGACACATTTCTATACGTGCTTGTTGGTCGTAGTGGACCTTGATTTGGGGCATGATGAACATTCATCAAGCCCGTATATGCAGCGAGTGAAACGAGCGCAATTAGGGGGAGAGCGGTTCGAATAAGTACAAACATTCCGTAATTCCGGTCGCGGAATTCCCTAATTTCGGTCGCAAGCGACCTCCATTACGGGCTTGATTGTTCGTAATGGACCTTGATTTGGGATATGATGAAAATTCTTCAAGCCCGTATATGCAGCGAGTGAAACGAGCGCAATTAGGGGGAGAGCGGTTCGAATAAGTACAAACATTCCCTCATTCCGGTCGCGCAATTCCCTAATTTCGGTCGCAAGCGACCTCCATTACGGGCTTGATTGTTCGTAATGGACTTTGATTTGGGGTATGATGAAAATTCATCAAGCCCGTATATGCAGCGAGTGAAACGAGCGCAATTAGGG
>JAQVID010000492.1 GCA_028695865.1 Thermoguttaceae bacterium
TGCCAATATCATAAACACGGCACTGACCAAAATAATCAAAACCAAAAGGACTTTATTCCAAATGCTCATATCATTTCCGCCATCAACATAGGAACGACACTGTTTTGCCTTGCCGGCTCCATATAATTATTTCTTCCCTTAAAATATTATATACTATAAAACCGGTTTTGACCCCCAGGGAACCTGTTAAATTTTTATTTTTATGAAAGTTTTATAAAATAAAGGAGGCACACAAAGAACCAACTTTACATATCTTGGGTAAAATATAACATCACCACTGTTAAAATGGTATCGTTAAAATATCGTTTTGTCAAGAATCTGTTTCCGCCTTATGCGAATTTTTTTCCCAACTTCTCAGAAAAGATACTTATAATTATTCTATCCTGTACAAATTACCTATTTTACTATTTGAGGAAAAGGGGTGTGTAAATCATAAAGTGTACTACGCATTGAATACAATAGCAATAAATGCGCGGCAACAACGAACATGACGCAACCGATCGAAGACAACAAAGACCGGATGTTGCTTACGGAGTCTGCCCGGCCGAACGACCAAGGCGACAAAGCCGAAGGAAATTCGTCTTAACGATACAAACAAGAATGTAAATCATTGATATTACAACGATAATCATTGGCCCAACCGACACATTGAACACTGTTCCCAGGAATATGCCCAGCCATGAAGCCAGAAAACATAATATAATAGAAAGCAAAATCATGGGGCCTAAACGCCGGGTCATTTGCGCGGCCGTGGCACCAGGAAGCGTCAGAAGCGCAATCACCAGAACCATGCCAACGACCCGTAACATGAGAACAACCGTGATCGCGGTTAAGACGAGAAGAACCTGAAAATAGAAGTTTACCGGAATGTTCCGCATTTTCGCAAATTCTTCGTCGAAACAAATCGCCTGGAATTTTTTGAAACAACACGCGGTCACGACAAGAACCAAAACCGCTAAAAACGCCACGGTATACATATCGTGCCGCGAAATCAATATAATGTCGCCAAACAGATACGACGAAACCGAGGACGACGATGCGTAGCCCGGTGTTTTGTCCAAAAACAGAAGTCCTATCGCCATGCCCACTGACCACACAATTCCAATGAGCGTGTCTTCACGTTCGGCAAACGCTCGGCGAATCACTCCGATCAGCAGCGCGGCAAGTACGGCGGCCCCCACTGCGGTCCAGGTTGGATCAATGAAATCAGACAGATTTTTCAGTGAGGGACTGCCCAGCTTGCCAAGCAGACCAAAACCGCCGAGCAGAATGATCTTTTTCAGCCACAGACCAAGTCCCACGCCGCCAAAAGCACAATGCGAAATGGCGCCGGCCAGATATCCAATTCGTCGAACGACGACAAATACGCCGATAAGACCAAACGATATGCTTGCCAGAGCGCTTAATATAAACGCGTTTCGCAAAAACTCATATGCCGGAAGTGTTAAAATATCGTATATCATATCGAATGGTTCTTGGGGGTTGGTCGTTTCCGTAATACGTTACTCACAGTCGCTTTCCTGGTGTTTCTGTGTCGGTTGCTGTTCCTGCGCGATTGACGCTTGTTCCTCTTCGTGACTGTCCATCGTCTTGAGTGCGGCAGATATTTCCGAACGACTGCCAAGATAATAGATCATTCCCAGCCCGGTGACCAGTATTCCGGCAAGTCGAAAAACGATTCCGGCCATCATGCCAAAACCTGCCCGATATGCTTCATGACCCGGAATCTCGAACAGCGGGTAGAGCATATCAAGAAAATATTCCAGCGGTCCGGCGGAAAGGGGAATAATGGAACCTGTATTGGCTACCGGATAAAGAACAAAATGTTCCATACAAGAGGGAGAATAATCGAACAGGCCCCGGGCAATAAAGTAAAGGGAAACCGAAAACGACGCATGGACGAAAAACGTAATGAGGCAAGATCGGAATAACACCGCTTTTTGGTCCCGATAGAGTTGGAGTGCTGCCGTTAGCCGATCAAGCAGCTCTCCGACGAGCGGCAGTCCGCGAATAATTCGGTGACGCATGCCCCGGGAAGAATCCGGACTCATGAGGACAAGTATGCAAATCGTTGCGGCAAGGGTCAATGCAACGACGGCGGTCACGGCGAAACGCGCTTCATATTGCGTTTTATGGTAGAAACCGGTTGCGAATACCATGGTCATGGCAATCAAAAACATGACATAAAGGCCGATCACCCGATCGACAATGACACTTGCCGCGCTTTTCATCATGGTTCCCGGATACTTACGACCCAAAATACACGTTTTTACGACATCGCCCCCAACGATTCCCATTGGGGAAAGATTAAAAAGAAGCCCAATAAAACCAATTCTCAATGCTTCATTGAGTGACAATCCCACACCAAGCGCGTCAACCAGCCAACGCCAACGAATCAGTGTCATGACAACGGCCACCAGCGAAAAGAAAAAACCAATGAGCAGAAACCACCAGTTTTTATCACGCTTGACGAACTCGGCAAAAGCGTCTTCCCGGGCTGCTCGTTCGATTAAAAACGCAAAAATACCAACGATGACCGCTAATTTGATCAGTACGATTAAAAACTTTTTTACCTGTTCATTCATGATCCATGACCCGTTGTCTTGTCACCCCAACGTTTTGCTACCGATTCCACATTGTCCCTGATTCATTCCCCGTTATCCTCCGGAAAACGGGGAGCAACAGGCCATACAACAATATACACCTGTCTGACGTTTTTGAACATGACCGCTTTCGTCATTTCGGCAACAAAATTTTTGTTCCTACAGGGAAATAGAGTCCGGGACCACCTAGCGATTGAATTGTTGTCGTGTTGAGACTTTGGACCTCGCCCCAACGATTACTGCTCCCTAATTCGTTTTCCGCAATGGTAAGCACGTTATCGCCCTCTTTTGTCACATACTCACGATAATTGCCTGCCGACGTGGTCAACGCTGTTCCTGTTGCCGTTGCTGTTCCTGTTGCCGTTGCTTGAGGAACGGTGCCTGTGGCTGTCGCGGTCGGAAGACTTGTACCGTTTACTCTTCCTGTCGTACCATTGGCAACAGGCAACGCGTTTGTTCCAGTCGTGGACGTCGGATTTGTTGACGATGTTGTTCCGGACGACGGGAGAGGAATCAGTTTTTCGCCCGGGACCGAATAACGACTGACAGGCGAAAGCGTATCGGAGGCTGCCGATTCTGCTGGAACGGGCATGGGGATCAGTGTTGCGGCGGGAGCGGTGGTATTCGCCGTACCCGTCGCCGGTTGTGCAAGCGAAGGTGTTGCGGCGGGAGCGGTGGTATTCGCTGTACCCGTTGCCGGTTGTGAAAGCGAAAGCGTCGCGGCCGGAGCGGAGGTATTCGCCATACCCGTCGCCGGGTGAGAAAGCGAAAGCGTTGCCGCCGGGGCGGTGGTATTCGCCATACCCGTTGCCGGTTGAGAAAGCGAAAGTGTTGCAGCCGGGGCGGTGTTATTCGCCGTACTGGTTGCCGGTTGTGAAAGCGAAAGCGTCGCGGCCGGGGCGGTGTTATTCGCCGCACCGGTTGCCGGTGGAGAAAGCGAAAGCGTTGCCGCCGGGGCGGTGTTATTCGCCATACCCGTCGCCGGTTGAGAAAGCGAAAGCGTTGCCGCCGGGGCGGTGTTATTCGCCATACCTGTTGCCGGTTGAGAAAGCGAAAGTGTTGCCGCCGGAGCGGTGTTATTCGCCGCACTGGTTGCCGGTTGTGAA
>JAQVID010000493.1 GCA_028695865.1 Thermoguttaceae bacterium
TCGCGCCAAAGCTGAACGCGTTCAGTGGAATCCCAGCGACATCCTTGAATCCCTCGGGTTTGGCCTGTTCTGACTTTGCAATCCTCCTGACCATAAGATCACAAAAATTTATGCAGTCCCTCCTGGACAAGTTCCCCATCCTCAACTTACGGCGAATCCAGAGGGGCGGAGCATTGCTTCCCGTCTTCACCAACAAGAGTTCAAACAATAGAAATCACTACGACGGTGCCCGTTCACTTTCGCACCAGCAATAGCAAGCGGCATGATGAATCATACCTGTCTCGTACACTGTCAGGTATGTGTGGTATTTTTTAGGACGCGGATTTTCAAAAAGCCAGGGTGGCGGTTGTCCCCTCGTCAGGATACCCAAAAGCAGAATGAACAAACCGGAAACGACAGGGCGGTCAACCGTATCACAGCGTTCCTATCGATAACGGGCCATGATCCAATCGACCAGCCCGGGCGAGAATCGATTCAGATAGTACAATATGCGCGACTCGAAATGCGGAACGAGTCGATGACGTCCTTTCTTCATTGCGGTAACGATTTGTCTGGCGACATATTCCGGCGACACGGTGTGATGTTTCGGAAAACTCGGCTGCGATTTACACTCCAAAAGCGAATCGACAAAACCAGTGGATGTTGTGCCCGGACAAACCAAAAGAACGTCAATTTTATCGGAAACCAATTCGGCACCAAGAGACTCGGACATATTACCGACAGCCGCTTTCATTGCCCCGTAAATCCCGTAATGAGGTGTGCCGCGAAAACCGACAACCGAGCCAAAATTAACGATCATCGGACGAATCCCCGCGGCAATACACCTTGTGTCACAAGCCGAAGCACGCAGTTCCGGAAGCGTTCGACCAATTAAATCAACAACCGCAAACCAGTTCACTTCCGCCAACCGACGAATCGCCTCATCGGATGTTTCACCAATAAGGCCCATCGCACCAACTCCGGCGTTATTGATCAAGATGTCGAGTCCGCCATACTCGTCCACTGCCGTTTGCACAAGACTGGCTCGCAACGCTTCGGACGTAATGTCTCCGGCGACGACCATCGGACGCTTGCCGTCATGCTCTTGAAGTTCACTTGCCAATTGATCAAGTTTTTCCGCTCGTCGCGCAGTCAGAACAAGCCGTGCCCCCTCGCGGGCCAACGTTCGGGCAAGAGCTTCCCCAATACCGGAAGACGCGCCGGTAATAATACATCGAGCCTCTTTGAGTCGTCGTTTCATCGTTTTACATCCTTCCGCTATTTGAGATCAACATGTACAAACCAGACGAACATGACGTTCACTTGCCGCGAAGTATTTCGATGACATTCAATTGTTCCTGTGTCAGGTCATGCAGTGCCCGTTCGAGTTCGCGGTTCTTTTCCGGGTGCGACTTGCCCCATTGTTCACATAGGACGATTCGTTTGGCAATTCGTTCCTGCATCTGGCGAATCATCAACAATTCATCGAGACTGGGAATATAATCTTCAGGCGATCCAGTTTGCGAATCGGTACTTGGCTGCGGCTTTGGAGCAGGAGTGTTCGATTCGTTCTGAGCCGGATCGTTTTCCAGACGCTTTTCCAACTTGTCAATTGCGCATTTCAACGACGCAAGAATCAAGTTGGACAAAATCGTCCAATCGCCGCGACGCTCTCCCGAGTCTAAGAGCTTTGCCAAATCGCCCGCGTCCGTTCCAATTCCTTTGATGAGCGTCGCAAGGAGTGAGTCGGTTTTGTCACGAGCAGCAGTATCCGCTAATCGCGTTGCTTCCATCGCAATGGTTGTTTCGGCCTGACTCATGCGTTTGGCCGCGTCCACACGAGCGGTTGAGTTCGCAACTTCCACCGTACCCGTTTGCTTCGTGTTCGTGTCAATCCAGGCGTGTATCTCCAGTTGCCTGGATTGGAGTTCTTTCAGACGGAACAGGAGCTGAATCGCAAGCCGTTTTTGATCGGAACTTGCCGATTTATCACGATTCTTTTTGTCATCGTTTTTTTGACGCGATGAGTTGGGTACATCCGGCAGAGAGTCCGGTTTGGCGTCACTGGTTTTGGCAGCGGTTTTATTCGGCGCCGTACCGGTGAGTAATTGCTCCACCGCGTCCAAATCGCTTTCCAATGCCTGAAAAAGAGTCGTCGCTTCAGAAAGCCGGTTCTCTTGCAATGCCGACGCAAGCAGCTTCAAACGCGATACGATTTCACGTCGCCGACTTTCGGTCAAAACCTGTCGGGCAACAAGGCTTTCTTCCGGACTCCTTGCCGATGCCGTTTCCATCAGGAGCAGAAATTTCGATTCCAACGAGGCATAGCGGGCGGCAAGCGACTCTTGCGGCATGGCTCCATTTGTATTTTGGCAATGCGCGATAACGATGATTGTCAAAGCAATTTTAAAGAATGTGTTCATTACTTCTCCAATTCATGAAAGAGCGCGTCTTTTCTTTGATCCGTCGTTCGTCGCGAATGCTCAAGATCATTGCGAATGACGCGGAATTCATCGACCAATTCACGAAACGACTGCAAACTTCGCATGTGCGCAAGAACATTATTTAATTCGAGAATGATTTTTTCCGTCGACCCGATTATCTCTTTTTGCCCGGCGGGTTTTAATGTGTCAGTCCCGGTACTTGCCGACGTCACACGTTTGCACAGCAGAACGAACTCTTTTTCAACAAGAGATTCCAGCGGCACAACAACTTGAGATTGAAGCTCCTCCAAATGCCCCGGTAAATAGAGCGACTGACCCGCTTTCTGGATGCGCGACAACGCGATTGAATCGAGTGAGTGCTCCGGCGACTGGCACAGGCGATTATTCCGAATCTCTTCACACAAGCCTGTAATCCCCAAGGCAATTTGCGTCGCGTCAAACATCTCCTTTTGCAGGTCCCGTAGTACTCTTGACCAGGGAATTGCCTGATCCTTTGATACTCCCATTGTACCGGACATCAGGTCCTTTGTCTGTTGAGTTTGACGAATAAGATTGACAAGTCGGTCGCGATACCCATATTCTTCAACCTCAAGTGATTCCTTGAGCTGTGCCGGGTCAACGATTTCAAAATCACGAACCGGTCCTGTTCCTGTCTGAAAACGCTCGCCCCTTCCGTCCTGAATCGGCTTGTAATCCGTTGCCGTTGGCCGGAGCGAAAGCATGTCGCCCGGCTTGAGCGGTAATAAAGCGGCGTCAAAAACACCTTGCGTCTCATACTCCATTGCAGGCGGCCAAAGCGTTGTCAGTCGCATTGATTCCCATGACCCCCAGGACGAACCATTCCCTTTTCGCATATCTAAAAACAACGAATTGATTCCGTAATCGTCGGCGACCGACACCGTATAAGGAATACGGGCAAAAGGCGTAATTCGTCGTCCTGTGCCGGGAGTCGTCGCTTTCACCGTTGGCGCACGATCCGGTACGATCTCAATATGGACGCCAAGCGGCTCGCGCGGTGCTATGCCGTTTTGGTCTTCCAGATACAAGTCAAACCGCAATACACGATGCAAAGCCTGGGACATGATTGTAAACCGCTTTTCCTGACCGGCAAGACGCTGAACCTTTGCCGCGGATTCAGGACGCAAGGCGATGGTACCAAGCGGCGTGTCGCACTCGAATTCGAAAACAAGAGAAGTCCCTTCCGGCACACAGTGAACAGCGTTTACAGCCTCAATCGTCGTCTTGCGTTGTATGTAATCGGGGAATGTCTGTCTGACGTTT
>JAQVID010000494.1 GCA_028695865.1 Thermoguttaceae bacterium
CGCTATGTCGTAAACGGTCGCAAGTTGCACTCCTCCGGAAGCTTCCAGTTCCGTCGCGACTCCGCTTGCCTCTCGCATGGCCACGGCCTGTTTGAGTCGCGCAGGTTCCATGTTGTCCAAGAGGACAATATCAGGGCATTCCGGAAGAACTTCACCCAACTGGTCAAGCGTATCGACTTCAATTTCGACCATGGGACGCCTCATACTATCGCGGTCCGGGAAACTGCCGGCAAGAAACTCTTTGGCCCGACGCACCGCTTGCGCCGGTGTCGTTCCTTCGGTAGCCGCAAAGGCCAAATGATTGTCCTTAATAAGAATATGATCGTAAAGCCCCATGCGGTGATTGGTTCCTCCGCCGCAATGCACAGCATACTTTTCCAAACGTCGCCAGCCGAGAGTGGTTTTTCGCGTGTCATATATTTTTGCCTTTGTTCCGGCAATACGATCGACATACTGCCGGGTCAACGACGCGATACCGCAAAGATGTCCGAGCAGATTGAGGACTATGCGTTCAACGCCAAGCAGTCCAATGACACGACCGGAAATTTCGCCGACCCGGGTTCCTTTTTCCAACGGCTGACCATCGTCGAGAAACGCGGTCCAAACAAGCGACGGATCGTAAAGACGTATAATGTCGGCAACTCCACGAGCACCGGCCAAAACGCCTGCTTCCCGGGCAACAATATCGGCCTTGCCCTTTGCGTCCGGAGAAATAAAAGCGGTACTCGTCAGGTCAGGCTGCGGCAACGAATCTTCGCAAATCGCAAGCGTCGCCAATCGAATCAAATCATATTGAACATTCAAGTCCCACGTCTGCTGTGTATATTCCCGTTTCATTGAATTTATACTCTCTCTGGCAATAACAAAACTCAAAACGTCAACAATCGGAAAACCGCTTCCGACTACAATGCCTGTTTGACCATTGCGTCCAGGGCGGCTCCCCATTTCTCATAACCGACGGCATTGGGATGCAAATAGTCGGGCATGATCGATGCGGGTAAATTACCGTCCGCGTCAAGGAATACCGGATTGATATTGACCAGGTTCACATAATCGACCTGACTCAGTACTTCCTTGAGACTCTTGTTAATCGCGGCGATTTTTTCATGTTTCACCGTCGCGTTCTTGTCGCCGAACGGGAACACGTTCAGAACGATAATTTTCATTTTCGGAAACTTCGCGTGCAAAATTTCGCAAATTTTCTTATTGCCCAATGCAATATTTTCGGCTGTACTTGAAAACGAATTGTTGACGCCAATAAGAATGACCGCAAGTTTCGGATTGACCTTGCTGAAATCGCTATGCTCCAGACGCCAAATCACATGCTGCGTGCAATCGCCGCTAAAACCGAGATTGATTGCTTTCTTGTCGCCGTAATACTTGTCCCAAACGGCCTTGCCGCTTGCTTCCCAACCGTGGGTAATTGAGTCGCCTATCATGAGAATATCGAAATTTCCCTGTTTTAGCAGTTCGTTTTTGCTTTCAAAACGATCCAACCACCACTTGGCATTTGCTTTCGGAATACCAATCGCTTCGGTAACTTTCGGCTTATCGCCAAGCGTTTGTGAAATCACGCCTTCCATTGCTTTGGCCCAGATCGCGTAACCATCGGTATTAGGATGCAAAAAATCGGGCATGAGGGCCGCCGGAAGTGTTCCATCCTTGTCCAAAAAAAGCTTTTCAAGACTCATGACATGAACACCCTGAACCTTGGCAAACGTCTTGCGAAGAAGCGTATTGATTTCATTAACCTGAATCCGGTATTCGTTGTCCGGCTTGTTGCCACGCGGAAAAACTTCCAAAAGGAGAATTTTCGTCCCCGGAAGTTTCTGCTTGAGAATACAGACTATTTCGCGGATTCCGGCCACGGTCTCTGTCGGCGTACTCTTCTTGTGACCAATATTGTTCGTTCCAATCATGACCACGGCAAGCTTCGGATTGATCTTGTCCAGCGGAGAATGAAGAAGTCGCCAAATAACGTGCTCCGTGCGGTCGGCACTGATCCCAAAATTCATTGCGTTACGATCCCCGTAATACTCCTCCCAAACGGTCTTGCCCTTGCCTTCCCAGAAATGGGTAATGGAATCGCCTATCATGAGCAGATCAACGTTTCCTTGTGCCATACGGGCAGACTGCGATTCAAATCGCTGCTTCCACCAGCCTTCCGACAGTTTGTTGTCCGGCTTGAGAGCCACACTGTCGTCCCGGACTCCTTCAACTCGCGGCGGTAAGGCCACGCCAGAACCGGAAGACGACTGCGCCTGAAGCAAATTGTATCCACAACCCATAAAAACAGCAACCAGCAGAGCGGTCAAACCACGTTTCAATTTCATATAAAAACTCCTCTATAACAATCTTGCGATCTTCAAACAATATTTTGTGTTATCCGCGATTTTTACGATAACCGGGACGTTCGTCAAGACAAATATCCCGATTCACAATTTATTTCATGTTCATCACGGAGCGGTGGACAAATACGGCTGGAGGCACTTGCCCCAAATCTCAAAACCGGGTACTCCAAGGTGCAAACCGTCAGGCATGTATTCCGCGGGCACACTTCCGTCTTTCAGTCTGAACGCGGAATCGAAATCGAGCATTGTTACTCCTTTCAAATCGCGAACATAATACGGCAGAAGCTCATTGAGCATTTTGACTTTCGCGGTACGTTCCGGCGTCCACTTGTCGCCGCGACGATTCGGAAACTGCTTCATGACATAAACATGGATTCCTGGAAACTTTTCCTGCAGACGCTGGATAATCTGCCGCGTCGCCAGAACAATATTTTCCGCTCGGGTTTCCGATGAGGTATTATTGACACCGATGAGCAAAAACGCCTTTTTCGGAGTCGTCTTACTGAAATCATAATGATCAATTCGCCAAAGTACATTCTGGGTCGTATCGCCGCCGATCCCCAAATTGACCGCCTTGTGACCTTCCAAATATTTTTTCCACTGGGCCTTGCCCATGGTATCCCAACGGTTCGTTATGGAGTCGCCTAAAAGGAGAATCTCCACATTTCCCTTTTTGAGAAGTTCATTTTGGGCATTGTATATTTTGTACCAGGTTTCGCGATAGCTTCCCGATTTATCGACCGGAATACACTCGCCGGGAACCTTGTCCACCGCTTGGGCAATCATGGGTTCCATGGCGCGAGCCCAAATTTCGTAACCTTCGGCATTAGGATGGAGAAAGTCGGGCATCAGGTCGTGACGCAAAACGCCATTCTTGTCGCAAAACAATTCGCCTATGGAATAAAGTTGAACATTCTCAACATGGACAAACGCTTTTCGCAAGCCGGCGTTGATTTGATTCACTTTAACTCTCCGCGGGCTGTCAGGCTGTTCATCCCGAGGGAACACTTCCAACAGCAGGATTTTCATCTTGGGGAATTTTTCTTTCAGAACGGCAACGACTTTTTTCACCCCTTCAATGGTATGATTGGGCGTACTTCGGTCTGGACGACCAATATTATTGGTTCCGATGAGTACTACGGCCATTTTCGGATTGATCTTGTCCAAAGGCGAATGAGCAAGACGCCACAGAACGGGTTCGGTCCGATCACCACCGATACCGAAATTCATCGCGTTACGCGTTCCATAATACTTCTGCCAAACGTCTTTTCCCTTTCCTTCCCAGCCGTGTGTAATCGAATCACCGATCATGAGCAAATCGACATTGCCCTGAGCCATACGGGCCGAT
>JAQVID010000495.1 GCA_028695865.1 Thermoguttaceae bacterium
GAATTGTTGAAAAAACGGAGATTTTGCAAACCGCGTTTTGCGTGGATATTATTGAAGTACATTACAATCTGCGTCAGCCGCCGGCGTTTCGAGACTCATTATACTCCAAAGCGTGATGCCGTGCAAGTATTGAGATTGAGTCCGGATTTTGCGCGCGGTGCGAGAGGAATAATATGGTGCGAGGCGGATTGGTTCCCGAAGTTGTGTGGTGTGAAAAAAAGTTGACGCGAATTCTGACTTTTTTGTCGCGAATCCGAACTTGACGCCCGCTTGTGTTCCTCGTAAGATATAAAGAGTTCAGGCCCGGGATGGGCGCCGTTGCGTTTGTCCCTTCATTCTTTATTCAGGAGGACCTTCCATGCGTATTGCGATTTCGTTTGTTTTGAGTTTGACGATGGCACTGATGTTGTGTCCGTTGACAAGTAGTCAGGCGGCTGAAAAAGCGGCGTCGTCGGCAAACAAAAGCATTGTTTCCATTCGTCTTGTGCGGAACGATCCGGTGATTCAATTTGCGGCGGACGAGCTTGTCCGTTATATAGAGCTAATGGCCGACGACAAGAGTGCGGCAGACGTTGAGACCTTTGGTTTTCCGCCGGCAGGCGAGGTTAAGCCGTTGATCAAGCTGGGTCTTTTTAGCGATTTCGGAGTCAAGATGGATGGAATTAGCGATCCATCGCAAGACGACGCGGTGTATGTGAAAGTGAACGATTCGACGGGGATCGTAGCCGGAACGAATCCGCGAAGTGTACTTTTCGCGGCTTATCGATTTTTGGAAGCCAATGGCTGTCGGTGGATTCGTCCTCGTCGAGACGGCGATTATGTTCCGCGTCGGGCGATCAACGATCTTGCGGCCGACATTAAGGACAAGGCGTTCTATCGATTTCGTGGGAACAGTAATTGCGGTACGTTCTCGGTCGATGACGTTGTTGACCGTATTGCCTGGAGTCCGAAAGTTGGGTTGAACGTGTTTCTGATTGAGTTCATGCTTCCCAAGCGTCAGTACAATAATTATTCGAGCCGTCCGTATCCGAGTTTGGGTACACCGCACGAATTGTCGATTGATGAAGCCCAGGCTTTTCATGATCTGTCGGTCAAGGAACTCAAGCGTCGCGGATTGATTTATCACGGGGTGGGTCATGGTTGGACGGGACTGGTGGCAGGTTGTTCCGAGACGCAAAGCGATCATCATGCGCGACCGACGCCCGATCCGGACAAAGTTAAATATTTGGCTTTGAACAAAGGCGAGCGAGCCATGACCAATGGTCCGACCCTGACGGATATTTGCCATGGCAACCCGGAGGCACAGCAGCGTTTTGCGAGTTGTGTCGCGGATTACGCGGCGCGTCACCCGGAAATCGATTGCTTACATGTCTGGCTTGACGACAAGCCGAACAACTGTTGCGAATGTCCTTTGTGCAAAGACCTTTTTATCAGTGATTCGTATGTGAGACTGCTCAATCGGATCGATGCCGAATTGACGCGGCGTCACATGGATACCAAGATCGTATTTATTATATATCACGAAACGCTCTGGAAGCCGCTCAAGGAAAAATTCAGGAATCAAAAGCGATTTTTCATGATGTTCGCGCCGATTTCGCGTGACTATACGATTCCTTATCCGACCGAGTTTCCGACGAATGTCGATACGACTCCTTATGAACTGAACAAGTGCAAGCTTCCCAAAGGCGTTGATGTAAACATTGCCATGATGAAGGGATGGCGTGACGTGTATCAGGGTCCTTGTTTCGTTTACGAGTACCATATGGTTTGGGCTCATTACACTGATTTTGGTTATTACGATTTTGCCAAGGTCATGGGCGAGGACATTCGCCGCCTGAAGCAGTTGGGAATGGACGGAATGGTAAGCTGTCAGGTGGGGCGCGCGAATTTCCCGACCGGTTTCCCGATGAAGCTGCATGCCCAACTCCTTTGGAATCCGAATCAAGACACAGAAAAACTGGCACAGGAATATTTCCAGTCCGCGTTCGGCAAAGACTGGTTGAAAGTTCTTGATTATTGCAAAGCCCTGTCGAAGGTATCCGCGCTCCATTACAAACGGGGAACGAAAGAGGAGCGAAAAGTTTTTGTAGAAAAAATGGGCGAGGCGACCGCGATACT
Organism: Thermoguttaceae bacterium; assembly: GCA_028695865.1. GTDB lineage: Bacteria > Planctomycetota > Planctomycetia > Pirellulales > Thermoguttaceae > JAUNBG01. The sequence continues at coordinate 2,119 of JAQVID010000495.1, forward strand.
CAAGGAGTTTCGGCCGTTCATCAAGTCTCATGCGGGAATTGAGCCGGGAGTCGTTCAGGATTCCTGGAAATATCTCGACCTTCATTCGGACATAACGGAGCTGTTCATCAACGCACAGGCAACGCAGGCCCGGGGAGCGAAGCAGCCGGAATGCATTGCGGCGTGGCAGAAGATGGTCGATGAAATTGCGCGAACCGAGGATCAAACGCATCCGGTTTTCGACCTGTACTGGTTCTATAGCCGGTGTCCCGGTTTCGCCAAAACACTTAAGCCGAATAAACCGGTTGAAACACAAGGAACACAGGAGAAGAAGTGACGGCATGGCCAAACTTTCATTGAAAGAGCGAATCGCAAACGGCGAGCGGGTAAACGGAATTTTTATCGTTGAGATGATGACCCCCAATTGGGGAACGCTTCTTGACCGGGCCGGTTGCGATTTTGCGGTGTTCGATCTGGAGCATGGGCGTTTTTCCGTAACGGATCTCATGGAAGTCCTTCCTTCGTTCCAGCACAGTCGTTGTTCGGCGCTCGTTCGGGTGCCGACCACATCGCGGGAATACTTCCAGCGTCCGATTGATTTTGGAGTTGCCGGCTTTGTTGTTCCGATGGTCGATACGGCTCAACAGGCGAAGCAGTGTGTTGAGTTTTTGCGTTATCCGCCGAAGGGTCGTCGCGGCATGGGTGGTTCCCGATTGGCGTGTCGTGTTTTTGATGGAGAGCCCGAACGAAGTACCGACGATAATACGCTTTTGGCCATTCAGATAGAGACGGAGCGAGGTTTTGCGAATCTGGACGAAATTTTGGCTGTTGACGGTATTGATATGGTGTTCATTGGCAATACGGATCTTTCGTCGTTTTTACAGTGTCCGAACGATTTGCTTCAGGGTGAGCTTCGTGAAAAGATGGAGCAGATTATAGGCAAGGCGCGTGCCCGGGGCATCGCGATAGGCGGTTTTATGGACTGTACACGGGCGATCAAGGAATTTGGCGAACAGGGTCTTTCGTTCGTTGCGATGTCGGTTGATTGTGATTTGATTGTGTCCGGCGCTCAAACGATGCACGGGCTTCTTCCTCCGAATTGGAAAATGGAACGTCGATGAATATTCATCCGGTTGATTACGCGATTATAGTCGTTTACTTTGCGTCAACGCTGGTAGTTGGCTGGCTCACGATGCGTCGGGCCAGTACCAGTTCATCGGAATTTTTTCTGTCGGGTCAGACGATGCCCTGGTGGCTGCTTGGTTTTTCGATGGTGGCCACGACGTTTTCGCCTTCAACGCCGAACTTAATCACCGATATAGTGCGGCAGCATGGCATTAGTGGAAACTGGGTCTGGTGGGTATTTCTGATAACGGGAATGTTGACCGAATTCATTTACGCGGAGCAATGGCGGCGAATAGGAGTCATGTCGGACATTGAGTTTTATGAGGTCCGTTACTGTGGGGCAAGCGGAGCGTTTCTGCGTGGTTTTCGCACAGTTTATCTTGGTCTCATTGTGAACACGGTCATTATGGCGACAGTGACACTTGCTTTAATGAAAATATTGGGAGTCATGTTTGGCACCGCTCCGCTTGTGACG
>JAQVID010000496.1 GCA_028695865.1 Thermoguttaceae bacterium
CCGGCGTTACATAAACATCATAATATAATGGCTTGGCAAGGGATGTATTTCCCGACGAATCTTCCGCGTAAACCGATAACGCAATTTCGAACACGCCCGAACTGGTCGCGTCCGCGGCAAGTTCAAAGTATGTATGAAACGTGTCGTTTTTAAGCGTAATACCTGCCGGTAAACTATTGTCTGCCGTCGATGCCGCCGCGTTCGACTTGTACGCCGCTGCCGAATACAGGTGCGCATTGTCTGTCAAGTCGCCGTACTTCGATGGAAGACTGACTCGCAACGTCTCACCGGCCGTCATGACAAGTTCTATCTTGTCGTCCGTCTTGGCCGCTTCCAAATCAACCACATTAACCGTAACCGTCTTTTCGACAACACTTCCATTGGCGTCCGTCATTCTTAACATAATACTGGTCGAACCTGAAGTTCCGGCCGCGGCACACAATCGAAATACATCCGACGTCTGCGCTTCGTTTACCGTAACATTCTTCATGACTATCTTGTCGACCGGGTCCGATTGCTCTGTTCCGGAACTCATCGCTCGCTCTGTCGTTTCCAGCTCGGACAACTTTTCGAGCGTATCATATCCGGAAACGACAAAACCGATAACATTATAATCATAATCGAATTGGGCACACGCGTCCCATGCAATATAGAACTGATCGCCTACTCCAGAGGAACCCCCGCAAAACATAACAAGACCTGCCGAATTTTGCGAAAGTTTCCATGATCGCTCCGAGTCGATCGGGTCCAAATCGCTTCCCCCGGTTAAATCTCCGTTGGGACTCCCCGCCTGAATAATCGAATAAACGGACGCTATTCGCGTCACTTCCTTCCCTTCGTAAAAGTTCACGTCTGACGAATCAGCCAACTGATAGAATCGGTCACCCGAACTGACTGAGTCGTAATCGAAAAGCTGAATCACGACCGTTCCCAGCGTACTGGTCTCTCCGGTCTGGGCATACGTCACATCATATGTAATACTGACCGTTCGCCCGGAAAGCTCCGTGGCTTCCACCCCTTCCAGACTTCCCGCGTTCACGACCTCAAAATTCGCGTCTTGTTCCGTTGTGTAATGAAAACTCGAACCAGCGTAGATCGTAATCTCGTCGGGCAGGCTTTCAACCGATGGAGTAACCACACTCAAGGCCAAGCGATCCTCCAATGGCTCAAAACCACGAAGCACTCGCCGTTTCCGCACCTTGCTCTCCTTGCTAAAGAATGACAAAAGAGTATTTAACGGGGACTTCAAGTAATTGGATTGTCTCATCGTTCTTCCTGTTCATAACTGGAGTGAAAATATATTCCCGCAACAAAAGCAGGCAACGGGGACCATTTTCTTTTGTACGCGATTGCACACAGTTTTCGACATGCGCAAACTGAAAAAGTTTCTCAAACTTCCAATTTTGTCAAAAAACTGCGATATATACATTATATAGAGAATCTGCGCATTCTACAACAGCTTTAATCGGCATTTCCTGTTAAAAACTTCGCCAAAAGCGAACGAAATCCGTCTAATCCCTTGAAAAAACCGGCGTTTGTGTCTAAAATAGCAGTAGTATTTGTTTTTTGATGAAATTCCCGGTTCCATGGACCGGTATTTTCAGCTTGCTGGTACGTTTGTTTCACTTGACTTTTCGTTCACGTGTCCCCAAAATTCCCACCCGTTTTCCAAAAATAAGCGGGTGGTAAACCAGGGTAAACGAACGAGTAATGATCATTTACTCAAACGGAAAGCGGAAAAGACAATGTATTTGTTCGTATTGCATGATTATGTTATTTACATACTTTTTCATTCATGAGGTTTGAACGGCGTTATGCTAGAACTTAAAAATTTGAAAAAATCGTATAAAGAGCCCGATGGCGGCGAATTGCCGATTCTGGATGTCCCGCGATGGAAAGTCGACGCCGGCGAACAGGTCGTGGTCATTGGCCCCAGCGGTTGCGGTAAAACAACTCTTTTGCACATTATCGCCGGAATTCTCAAGCCGACTTCCGGTCATGTCTTCATCGACGGCTGGGATACTCCGCTGCTCAACGAATCGGAACGCGACCGGTTCCGCGCTTTGCGTATTGGTTATGTTTTTCAAACGTTCAACCTGCTTCAAGGTTTTTCCGCGTTGGAAAACGTCATGCTCGGCATGGCTTTTGCCGGCAAAGGCAACGACAAGACCCGGGCAATCGATCTTCTCAGACGGGTCGGACTTGGGCACCGCCTGCACCATAAGCCGGGCCAAATGTCTGTCGGTGAACAGCAGCGAGTATCCGTTGCCCGGGCTCTGGCCAATAAGCCGAAACTTGTTCTGGCCGACGAACCAACCGCAAACGTCGATGTCGGTAATCAGCAGCTTGTCATCGACATGCTTCGCAATTCGTGTCACGATGAGGGCGTCGCGCTCGTTATTGTTACACATGCTCCCCAAGTTTCGGAGCAGTTTGACCGGGTTGACCGTTTGACCGAAATCAATTTGGTCGCCAAGGAAAAAGTTGCGGAACAAGAACATCATCAGGAAGAACTGGAACAACATCGGCACGAATCTGCCCAATAACTTTTGACGCAAGTTTCGGCGCAGACGTTTCGCAAATGGAACTTAACAAACATTACATGAATCATCCTATTATATATATTGGAAAAACACAATGAGTCTGTGGAAAATTGCCTGGAAAAGTATCGAACATCGGGCGTTGGCTTCATCGCTAACAGCCTTTTCCATGTCGTTGGGAGTCGCACTGGTCGTGACCGTGCTTGTCATTAACGGCGTCATCAGCAAAACATTTCAGCAAGGAGCTCAAGGTTACGACCTGATTGTCGGAGCCAAAGGAAGCCGCTTGCAATTGGTGCTCAGTACGGTCTTTTACAACCAGGACCCACTGGCCCCGATTCCTTATCGATATTATGAACTCATGAAAACGAAGCAATATTCCGCTGAAATTGCGGCGGCTATTCCGATTGCCCGTGGTGATAACTACCAAGGATTTCCGGTCGTCGGAACCAACACCGATTATTTCCGTTGGCTTCAGAAACCCAATGGCACTCCGTATACGTTCAACGCGGGCGGGATTTTCAAAAACGCTCAAACCAACGGTGCCGTGGTCGGCTATACCGTCGCCAAAAAAATGGGGCTGAAATTGGGCGATAAGATCCGATTCGGCCATACCAATCGCGACGACGATTTGCACGCCCCGTTCGAAGTGGTCGGCATTCTCGATCACACCAGCAGCCCAAACGATCGCGCCGTGTTCGTCAATCTGGAAGGTTTTTACGAACAGCATTCCGAACAAACGGGTACGTTTGCTGTCGATTACTCGCTTATTGAAGCCGAAAAAGCGGCCAAACGGGCATCGCAAGGAACGACCGAAAAAGAAGCGGCTTCACCCAAGAATGACAAAGCCGCTTCGGCCAAGCCGGATTCCGCGCCAAAAGCGGATGCCGCTCATGATGATCATGATCATGACCATGACCACGACCACGCAACCGACCAGAAAACTCAAACGCAGCACACCGACCAAGCCGCGCACGATGCGCACGCCGGACACGATCATGAACATTCGAAAGAAAACCGACGCCTCACCGCCATTCTCTTGATTACCAAGGAAAAAAGCGTTGATGTCGCGGCAACCATGGAACAGGTTGACGCGATTACCAGTTCACAGCCTGGCGTTGAAGTCGCTGAAAAAGAACTGGTCCAGACCAAG
>JAQVID010000497.1 GCA_028695865.1 Thermoguttaceae bacterium
TGCCGGAAGCAATGTGACATCAACGCCCTATGATTCCAATTTTCACGACGAATTCCTTCTTTCGCGAACATCGAGTATTCACCGCGTCCAGCAAAAGGAACACGATGTTCTCGACATGGCGATGCGGGAACTGTCAACGACAGGTTCTCAACTTCCACCGGCAGACAAAGGAGACAAAAACGACAAAGCCAAAGACCAAACAGTCGAAACGGTGAAAAGTCAACCTGACAAAGAAATATCCGATGAAACAAAAGCCTCGCCCAACGACGTCGATAACATGATACAGGAAGTGCGCCGCACTCTTCGCTGGTATCGGCAAGTTCCGGTGTGGTTTTGGGCTGTCTTTGCGGCAGGATATATCCTCGCGACGTTTCTGGCCGGGATTCTCTTCGCTTTGCTTTTGAATCTCAACTCGCACCGCTGACGACCCTGGTGTGGTATACATTTTCTCCCGTTTCCCAATGTCCATGGCAAGTACAGGAGGAAAAATAAAGTACTCAAAATAAAGTACTCAAAATATTGACTTCAAAATATCAACTTCAAAAATTACAAACGAAAACAGGTAAAATGAATGATAAACCGCGACAAACCATGCTATTCGATCTTGCGTCGCAAAAAGAACCGGTCTTGATCAGTGCGTGCCTGCTTGGAATACCTTGCCGATACCATGGTCGCCGTGCCAGACGCCGTGACGATCTTATCGAAAAACTCAAAGAGAAATATATTTTGATTCCTGTCTGCCCGGAACAGCTTGGCGGTATGCCGACACCGCGAACCGGAGAGTACCTTCCCGCAGGAAAAACCGGAGCCGATGTTCTCGATCATGGAGTGCGACTCATTGCCCCTGAAACAGGTGAAGATGTCACTCAATATCATATTCAAGGCGGTGAATATACACTCGAAATCGCGCAAATAACCGAAGCAAAACGGGCATACATGAAAGCCGGAAGTCCTTCCTGCGACAAAGAAGGAATTGCCGGAGAAATACTTACCCGGGCAGGAATAAAAGTTATTCGTGTCGGATGAACAATAAATCATCGGTAAAATTCCGCGAAATTCCTCCGTTTCAGCTATACCGGTTTTCGTTGGTTTTTCGAGTTGCGAGGGCTCGACCCCCGCTTTCCAAAGGTAAACAGGGAGTAAATCATCGGAAATGAAAAGTATCGACTGTATAATACCGGTAAACCGTTTCCGTAAACTCAATGGAATCGGAAAAACTTCATTCCCCCTCAAAAGTCACAAGCGAATGAACCTTCGGATGATTCAACTTCTGACGCCCTTTGAGATCGACCAGTTCAATCGCAAACGAAAAACCAACGACAATACCGCCTTGCCCCTGAATCAGGTTGCGACAGGCGTTGATTGTTCCTCCTGTGGCAAGGAGGTCGTCGACGATCAAGACGCGATCCCCTTCGCGAATGGAATCTTTGTGTATGTGAAGTTCGTCGGTTCCGTATTCCAGCGAATAACTTACAGAAACGGTTTCGCACGGAAGCTTGCCCGGCTTGCGAATCGGAACAAAACCAACACCCAATACGGCGGCCAGCGGAGCGCCGAAAATAAACCCCCGGGCTTCCGGGGCGGCAATCTTGTCAATAGGGCCCAGTTCCCGGGCAGCCTCGGCCATGGCCGTAACCGCTTGCGAAAAACCTTGCGGACTTTCAATCAAAGGAGTAATATCACGAAAGATAATTCCTTTGGAGGGAAAATCGGGTATGGAACGAATATAATCGGCAATATTTTTCATCTGGTCTTTCCTGCGACTTTAAATGCAATTTAATTGCAGTTTCATGACAATGGACATTACATGTTTTGCGTGGTTTGCGTCAACGTTTTCTTGCGGCTGCGAAAAACGTCTGTTCGCCCACCGCTTAAATAATACGGTCAATACGTTTAAGAATCGCTTCGTTGATTTGCCGGGCACAAGCCTGATAAACTTCAACACTTCCACCGAGCGGATCGACAATATCGCGTCCTTCCGGATCAAGCAAATAAAGCCGGTCGGCAACTTGCGGCCACCGTGAAAGAATGGCGTCGCGATGAGCACGACCCATGACAAAAATCAGGTCCGCAAATTTCAGTTGCTTTTCGCAAACCGTTTGCGACTCGTGCTGATCGAGAGACAAACCGAACTGACGAATCGCCTCGCGTGCTCCCGGACTTGCTCCTGTTGCTCCCATCGTGGCAACTCCCGCCGACATGACGACATAGCCGTTGTCTTCCAGTTCGTCTATTCCACAACTGAATTGATTGGCTAAAATTTGCGAGCACAATACCTCCGCCATGGGCGAACGGCATGTATTGCCTGTGCAAACGAACAAAATAATCTTGGCCGTAAGACGCTTGATATTTTCCCGGGAAATCGCTCCTTCCCGAATGACCGACAAACGATTACCGCTTACCGCAACCACCGTCGAAGGAGTCTTGAAATGCGCCGGACCACCGTCAATGAACAAATCAGGACGGTCGCCCAACCCAACTTGCGCCATGTCAGGAGTAACAGCGGGCGGTTCTCCCGTCAAATTGGCACTCGTCAAGACAATCGGCTCGTTTATTTGACGCAATACATTCAAAAAGAAGTCATGCTGCGGAACACGAAATCCGACTTGCTGCACGGGCATAATCGCGTGTTGAACACTGGCAGGCAACTTTCGAAGTTCACTTCCCGCTGAAGCTCCGTCCAAAACAAGAGTCAGCGGACCAGGCCAACATCGTCTGGCCAAACGCTCGCTAATTACATCAACGACCGGAACGTATCGCGGCAGAACTTCCAGTCCGGAAATCGCGATCGGCAACGCATGACCTGCCTTTCGCCCCTTGGCCGAGATCAATCGGGAAATCGCTTCCTCATTCGACGCAAGAGCACCCAATCCGTAAACAGTTTCTGTCGGGAAGACAATTAACTTGCCTTCACGCAAACTGTTTACCGTAATTTGGATATACTCTTCCAATCGGCTGGTATTACCAAGATTTAATATCTGTGATGACATTCTTCTTTCCTGTTCTGCTCGGCCTTGGCTGGTACGTGAACCACGAATTAACGACACAGCAATGTATTTACTGGGACAAAATGTTGGCCTCATGCCTCGTTTATAAGTTTATCATAGACGGGCAATTCTTTCAAGGACAACTTGAATAAAAAATGAAAATCGTTGGCAAGAAGTTTCAATCTTAGGGTTGATAATCGTTATATCGAACGCTATAATTTACAGAGGACAAGCAAAAGGATATAATAAATCAAACACTAACACAATACAGGAACTGTAATGAATGCACAAAAGAATTTTCTCCTTCTCATCCTGACCGCATTCGTTTTGCTCATTGCCCCACGATGGGTGTATACATCTGAAAACGAAAAATCTTCGTCCCGCCTTGATTTATCGGCGCTCTCCGGCCCGATCTTACATCTTGTTCCGGAAGCTCAGCGACCGTCGAAATTCCAGGTTTGTTATCGGGACCCGGCTGTCTGGTATGAAAACGGCAAATTCTTTTTCTTCTTCACGCTCATTGAAATGGACAAAAAAGGAGCTCCCTACTCTTTCGTTGCGACGACCGTTTCTTCAGACCTGATTCATTTTGAACCGATTCGCAAACTGACGCCTCGCAATCTTGCGTTGAACTTCGGTTCTCCAGGCAACGTGGTTCGATACAACAACGAATATTGCCTCTGTGTCCAAACATATTGT
>JAQVID010000498.1:0-3130 GCA_028695865.1 Thermoguttaceae bacterium
CGTCAAAATAGATGTCGTTACCCCAAACATCAATGACGTTAATGGTCACACCGGACTTGACTTCAACCCGAACTTCCTCATCGGTTGCGACCGCGGTAAGCGTCAAAGTATATGATCCGGACGTCGAAAGGGCAAGTTCATTTCCTTCGCTGTCTATCCACTTGCTGCTCGCGCTGTCCCAATGATACGGGATATTGTCCGGATCGTTATTGTCGTAAAGCAAATAATCCTTGCTTAAGGGATCGACGTTTGTCTTGATCGACTCTTTATAGGTATACTCCACAGAATCACTGACAAGCATGAACTTGGTACCGGAATCCATAACGTAGATTTGACCGGTAAGATCGACAAAATAACCATTCCTGTAGGTCAATTCGTAAGAACCGTCATCGACTTTGAGCTTGAGATTACCTGTCTGAACAAGATACACTCCCGGGTTCGAGGCAGCGACAGCAACGGAGACGACATCTCCGTCTGCAAGAGCCGTCGCTTTGTTCGCGGCATCGACCTTGAAATAACCCGTTTCGACAGTCTGCAAATTAGTACCATTATAAATGGCATTCCATGTATCGTATACCGAAACCAAAACAGTTCCGGACGCGAAGCTCGTTGACACAAGATTTTCCGCTGCGTAACGGCACTTAACGCCATTTACCGTAATCGATGTGTTGTACCACAATTCGTAATGTCCACCATTGGCGGCTACGAAATAATTGGCGTCACTCCCCTCGTGATAGGTCAATTGCGTATTGGCAGCCAAAAGCACGGGCTCCGTTCGCAAAAAAGTACCCTGACTGTTGTACACACGATAAAGCGCTATCGACCCGGAAGCAAGAGTGACCGTCGTGCCATCCACAAACGCAGTTCCATTGGCAAGCGGATAAGTCGCCGGTCGTGCTACCGTGTCAGTGAAGTAAAAATCACCTTGAACCACCTGATAGAATCTGTTACCCCGAACTTCATATTCCGTGAGAACGTCATTGACCTTTACGGACACTTTCGTACCCTCGGGCAAAACGGTTTCTTCGCGTTTTTCATAATTGGCATACGCAAGCGCCTCACGAAGCGAAATCTCACCGTCATAAGGATCGACAACATCATCCGTCGTCGTTACAACGACACCAGGGTCTTCTATAACGCGGATAATCGAGGCATAAAAGTTATTGTCTTTACGAAGCTCGTCGGTATACGTTTTGTCCGAATCAAGATACATGGCGAACTGATAAATTCCCAATTCTTCAGTTTGCCCCACCGCGTTGAACACAAGATTCTCAATGGTAATCAAGCCGTTGGAATAAAAGAAAACAGTACCAACAGTCTCGCCGTCATCCAATATACCATTACTATTAGCATCGTCATACAGACTGGCCGACTTGCGCTCCGCTCCGGCTGCCGGTATCGTTATACTTCCTCCAGCAAGTTTAAGAGTAGACCATCCGCCCGCGACAAGAGATAAACTCGAGCCCGTAGCGGCATAAGAACCTGTAACCTCGAACTGGAACAGCGTTTCCTTGTACTTGACATCGGTACCGTAACCGGACGGATCGTATGCTTCCGGATTATAGACACCCCCGGTATAACCCGCCTTCAACGCGTCAATCGTTTCGGTCACCGCCAAATCACAATTCACCGTAAGCGTCGTACCGGTCGCCGTGGCGCTTCCCTGATTGAAGAAAGCAAAGTCGAGCAAAACGGTCTCGCTGGAAATAATCGTATTGGCCGATCGATCCTCCGTCATGAATGTATCATATGTATTTTCATTGACCGTCAAACCAATTCCGGTGCGGTCGCTTTCCGACTTGCCGATGATAAGCGGATTGGCCCAGTCGTTTTCCACTCCAGGCGTATTGATGACCTGCGGAGAGAAACCCGTGAAGTCCGGCCTGGACGTCGGAACAACAGGCGTATCACTCCCCTGATACTCATAGGCCCCCATATCAATGACATTATTAACAATACGCTCCAGACCACCCAAGTCCTTGAACGCCACCGGATCGGTCGTCGGCGTGAGTATCTCCATACGTGCGCCCACGGACGTGGTCGCCCCTGTATAAGTCGCATACAAACCGCTTGCCACGCCATCGCATATCAAGTTTTGGAACGCGCCGATTCGGGCTTCCTTCAGCGCCGGAAGATGCGCACTGGTGTAAGCATAAATTGTCTGCGTACGTGTCTCAATCTCGGTTCCCTGTTCGTATGTGTAACTGATCGAATACGTTTTGAATACGTTTAAAAAACCACTTGTGCTATTGCGATTGCCGTTCAAAAGGTCATAATAATAATAAACAATCTGAGTCCCAACCTCCGTACCATAGCAACCGTTGATATAAGCCGCTATATCGCTCTTGGTTCTGCCTGCGACAAACCAGCTTCGCAATGTTTCGATAAAGCCTTCCGCGGAGGCTGCTTCCGCGGCAAAATACTCCTCAACAATTTCATGGGGAGACTGCGTACCGAGTTTACCCAAGACGGTGGCAATATCCGTGACACTGGTCCCGCCAGTCATGGCTCTGACAATCGCGGCAGCAAAAGCTGTATCATCTTTGAATTGAATATCCGCAACAGTATCAATACTTGCTTTTTCCTCATCGGTAAGCTCGGTCGTTGCTTTGGTCGAACCGTCTTTCAAGGTCACTTCGTTCGCGTCCGTAACACCAATCACATCCCAATCGTTCCAAACCTGGGCATTGATCTTGAGCTGCTGCCATCGGTCATTCTTCCACCAGGCCTGCGCGAAATTCGTCTCAAGCGTATGGGGCGAGGGCTCCATATCGTAACCGATCACACGGTCTTTGACATCCAGAGGCCTAAACGCGTTTACATCACTCTCTTCAAGCTTGCTCTTCTGCTCCGCACAATAAGCATCGGCCTCTGCTTTCGCGTTTGTGGTAACATAATTCCAGTTTACCGCTTCCCCGGCAACCTCTTTCTCCAGCACTTCCGCGCCGTGCGTCGTGATGAAGAACTGCCGGAAAACCGTCTCAATGGCGCTATTGATCGCGGCAGTTGCTGCCGTTCTCTCGGCCGCCGTCTTGGTTCCATCATTGGCGATTGCAAACTGCTCCCGGAAATAAACGTAGTAAGTCTTTCCTCCCTGCCCACTGCTGTTGGGCGAGGTCTGCCACGATGT
>JAQVID010000498.1:3140-3682 GCA_028695865.1 Thermoguttaceae bacterium
AATCCCGCCCGTCGCCGAGGTGAGTGTTACAAGACCATTTGCGTCCGGTATGCTGTGCGTCCCGATACTTCCCACTCCGCACAGTCCGTTCGCCCACAATGTACCCGCGTCGTCCCAGTCTGTATCTGCGGCGTTGCGATTGCCCCCTTCAAGCAAACGACGAAGTGCCGGAAGCATAACCGTATCCGTCGCGCCCGTCGCTCGACAATAACTGCTAAGCGCATTATAAATCGCCTGCTTCACATTGACCGTCGCCGCTGTTGGCGGGAAATCATTTGCTCTTGTAGCAGCAGGATCGACCCCGGTCCACGCCTGGTCCAAAACCTCTTCCGTGTAGTGCAGAAGACTTTCCTGATATTGGGTATTGTAGTTCTGAAGCTCGGCTTCGCTCAAATAGGCGGTATCCTGTAATCCGACCGTCACATTCGTTCGGTAATCTTGCAAAGAAGAATAATCGGTAGCAACCCCGCCTCCGGTGTCCCCCTCGGCGTTTTCCACCGCCGTTTGCCAAGGATCCGGCGTACCACTTTTCCAAAGCGGGG
>JAQVID010000013.1 GCA_028695865.1 Thermoguttaceae bacterium
AAAAAATGCTCCGTCCAAAGAAAATCCCGCACATCGCCCCCACACTTGCCGCACGTTTCAAAAGTTAAGCCGCCTGAGTGTACTATAGTACGAACCTAAATTTTATCGCGGTAAAACGGAACGTACACAACGCCACGTTTTCAGACGTGCCGTTTTCGGAAAACTTATCGATACAGTATTTACCCGTCTGCATTCGGGCAATGTTTCAATCATGAGTCGCATTTCACTTGTTCGCACGTGTTGCGATGTGTGGAAAAACGTCCGTCCTGCGTACTTAAGATACGCATCTTTAATTTTCGCGCCACGTTTGCCCCGTACTCTTTGCGGTGTTTTCAAACGTGCCATAATGACATTCTTAACATGAGTCTGTATTGGCAATAATGACTCTTCTTTTGTACATGAGTCGCTTTTCACTTGTGCCCGCGTGTCGGCGTGTGTCGCATATGTTTCTCTTGCTGTACTGAAGTACAAATGATTTCTATTCACGCCACGTCTGCCCCGTACTTTTGCCCTGTTTTTCTAACGTGGCAAATATCACTTTAACCCTTATTTTATAGGGTCTAAACGCCAATAAAACTATTTTTAAAAATCTGGAAAATTATGCGAAAAATTCCCGAAATGGGGCTTAGCAAAACCGGAATTCCACGGCTTAATGTTCATCGCGATTGGGAAATACCCAAACGAAAACAAACCATTTTTTAACCACCATTTTTGGAGAAAGAACGATGAACGCAAACGACCTGACATTCGGACTAGAAATCGAAACCATCATTAACCGCGAGACCGCCAATGCCAACGGGCTGAACGTCGGCAGGTACCACGATGGGCGGCAAGTACCGTATTTGCCGGAAGGGTGGACCGCCGCGAGCGATAGTTCCATTCGCGGAAACGCCAACGAAACGGGATGCGAAATCGTTTCCCCAATTCTTCGCGGGGAAGACGGACTTCGCCAAATTTATACGGTTTTGGCGGCCCTGAAAGAAAAAGGGCACCGAGTCAATACATCTACTGGAGTGCATGTGCATATCGGTTACGGTAATCAGCCGGAAGAACAGGTACGGCGATTGGTCGCGGTGGTCGCCTATTTGGAAACGGCGATTTACGCGACGACCGGAACGAAAAACCGGGAACGCGGTGGGTGGTGTAAAGGAATTCGGCGACATGAAAACGTTCGAAAAGCGGTCCAAAATATGAACGGCGACCGGTACCATTTGCTCAACATAACGAACCTTCGCAGACGCCGAATTCCGACCATCGAATTTCGCGCGTTTTCCGGTTCGCTAAACCCGGTGAAAATATTGGGGTGGGTTCAGATGTGCCTTGGGGTGGTAGAACGCGGGTTGACGACAAAACGGTTGCCGGTTTGGAAATCAAAAACGGCGGTCGGCGGTTGGCGTAAACCGGGCGTAGGCCAGACGGACGTCGAACGGTGCTTTGGTTTTCTGGGTTGGGGGCGGGGTTATCGACGTCTCAAGGGCGGGCACATGTACGGTTGGTTGACCGACCTGGTTCCGCAAGACGAAATCAAAAAGGAATTCAGACGGTTGGCTAAAAAATACGACGCCGAGAACTAAAACGGCGGGCACATAGGGCGGCCCAACGCCGCCCGTGTCGCGTTCTTACCGGGCATTCGATAAAATATACGGACGGCCCGGTTTCTCGTCGTTACAGGGGCAACGTTCGAAAACGGACTCTTTTACGCTATTCGAGTCAGTTCAATAAAAGAGTGCGTCAAACAGTCATACGCCCCGTGTGGGGCAGTTGCGAAAATGGTATAAATATACCAACCGCTCCACAACAACGCGTCAGTCGCGGGCTGTGGGGGCACGTTTGCGAAATGGGATAATATGGTTTTCCCCGTTCGGTTTTTGGGACCGGTCGGGGTTTTTCTTTTCTTGTAAAATACTTTGGGTTTGCCACGTTTGAAAACGTCGCTAAAAGTACGGGGTAAACGTTCGCGACAAAAACATTCTTTGAACATAATATCGGATTCATTTCATTTTTCGACAAAGGGGCAACACGTGCGAACGTGTGATAGTTGACTCATTATTACCATTCGGAAGAAATAACGATACAGTAACTGCATCATTGCTCTCATGCAAAAAAATGATTTGGGCACGTTTGAAAACGTCGGTAAAAGTACGGCGCAAACGTCCGCGACAAAATAATTCTGCGTACTTAAGATACGCGTGCGTGCGTCTTTTCGACTCGGGCCAACGTGACGCGACAAGTGAAATCAGAGTCAGCATTGAAACATCGCCAAAATTTAATGCGGTAATTAGCGAGTCACTAATTATGTCACTTTTCCGACGACTGAAAATGTCGGCGGTTGTACGATAGCCCGTGTCGCGATAAAAAAATGGCTCAAGCTGTAGTACACTTAGGCGGCTTATTCTTTTGACTGTGCGGCGATTTTGGGGCACGCGTGGCGGATTTCATTCCATACCAGGCATTTATTTCATGACCAAAACGAAAGATCGCCCGGACCGAATTTCGATCCGGGTTAATCCCCGAGCGTTTTAGTTCTGCTTCGGATTCCAGGGACGGCTCGCGTCAATGATCAGTTCTTTCGTTTTCTTGTTGCCCATGGCCACCTCGTTTGTGTACTGGCAAGCGGTGCAGATCATTTGGAATTGCCGTCGGGGACCGTCGAAAACCGTCATGTGGTTCTCGTAGTATTCCGCGCCGCACTTGGGACAATACCGTTTTTCTTCGTTCCGGTTCATGTTTACTCCTCTTGATTGAAATTGGACCGGTTGCCCGGTCCTCGTGAAAAAATGTGAACTATTCGATCTCAACGTATTTGCTGATCGTCGCAATCAGTTCCATGTAATTGCCGCTGGTGGCCTCGGTTGTGAAACGTTCGATGAACTCATTGTCATAGCCCGCCTTGCGGAGAGCGGCCCGCGTTTTGCCGATCAGGTTGAAGGCGTTTCCGTCGGTGTCAATCAGCTTGATCTTTACGTTCGTCAAGGGATATTTTTCTTTCTTTTCTTCCATCTTATTTCTCCTGTTAAGGGTTGAGGCCGGTTGCCCGGCCCGTTGGTTGTTTTACGGTTTAGTCTTCGTATTCTTCCTCGTCATCTTCGAAATATTCTTCTTCTTCCTCCTCCTCTACTTCGTCGGTATTGATCTCGTATACGGTCTTGCCGTCAACGTCCAGGGTGAAAAAACCGTTTTCGACGGAAAAGCGTGCGAACCGTTCGGCGGTAATAACCCGCCCGCATTTTTCCAATTCTTCTACCGGGTCGCGGCGAATCGCCTCGTCGGTAATGTTTGTCAAGGCAATCGTTCCGCTATCGACTGGGTAGGAATGCCCGTATTGGTCATAGTATTCGCCGTCGCCGTATCGGGTATGGTCAACCGCGAAAACCGGCGAATAGTCCCCTTCCTGGTAGTCGTGCTTTTCGCCCCATTCCGCGTCGTAAAACTCGCGGGTCATTGCATAGCAGGGGTCGCCAAGGAAATAGGTACCAGGTCCAAAAGTCGCTTCAATCTTCATCTTTCATTCTCCTTAAATAGTTTACTGGTAATGGGTTACGTTCATTCTTATGACAACAGATTACCGTGGAAACGCACTTTCATCAAGCCCATTTTCGCTAATTATTCAAGGAATTATCAAAATAAAGGAAATACTTTTGGGTGTAAAAAGAAGGCCCAAAATATTTTCATAACCACTATTGACTTTTAAAATACGGTATATACAATGGAAGTACACAGTCATAATGGAGGTAAATATGGAAAAGACTTTAACAAAACACGGAAACAGCTTGGCGCTCATTATCGACAAGCCGATTTTGGAGCTGCTGAACATTTCTCCGGAAACACGCCTTGAACTTTCAACCAACGGTGTTGAATTGATTATTCGACCTGTCAAGAAATCCAAGGAAACAAGAAAAAAGAAATTCGACAGTGCTCTGGAAGAAACGAATCAGAAATACAAAAAAACGTTGAAAAAGCTGAGCGAATGATAAATGGAAATTGATTTTCTCAGTATTGAAGACGTTTTGAGTATCCATGTCGATCAACTGACACGGTATGGCGGCATTTCGGGAATACGGGATATTGGTCTTCTTGAATCTGCGGTTGCCATGCCCGCGATAACCTTTGATAATAATTACGTTCATACGTCATTACCAGAAATGGCGGCGGCCTATCTGTTTCATATTGCCAGGAACCATCCATTTCTTGACGGAAACAAAAGAACGGCAACGGTTGCGGCCCTTGTTTTTCTTCGCCTCAACGGTTTTTATCTTGAAACAAGCGACGAAGAATTAACTCAAACTGTACTGGATGTCGTTTCAGGAACGGTTCATAAAAATGAGCTGGCTTCGTTTATTGACTCGCATTTGATAGAAGTTCAAAATGACACTTGACAAATAAACGAGATAGCCATAAATTATTTAGTACTATCTCAATGTATTGTCAAGTAACAAAAGAATTCCAACACGAAAAATGCGCAGTCAACATTCACATTGGTCTTCGAAATACCGTGCGATTTTACTCAACCGTTTCCGCATTAAAATCAGTTGCCGATAATAAAACGAATTCGGACCTGAATCGTTGTATGATTTTTTGACGTCTTCCAATCCGCCGACGAAACAGATCAAAAGGTTCTTGACGTCAGGAAGCGGAAGAAATTGTTCCGGAATGTTCACCAGTTCCGAAGTCGCCTCAAAAAGCCGCAATCGGAGATCGTCGAGAATCTTTTTCGACTTCGAGTCTTTCCGCAATTTCGTTCGGTCGTACAGAACCTTGATGAAGCCGATGGTCATTTCAACGTCACGACAAATATCCACAAATTTCTCGGTAGTTTTCATTGCTCTTCTTTCATGCATAAAATGACTGGAATATCACCATAGCCGTATCCGAACTCGGTCCATTCCGATTCATGCCACTTGTTTTTCGCGGCCTTTTGAAAACGGCGGATCAGTTCTTTCGAATCGAAAGAAACGGTCGGCGGTTCGGTTGTTTCGGTTACGGCAAATATCTCATGCCATGGATGATCGTCTTCGTCGAACGGGACCGGAAACAAGTTTTTCAGTCCCAATTCGCCGGGAATAAAGAACTCGCCGTCGTGTAAATACGGCTTGAGGTCGGAAAGGGCGAGAGCACCGGAAACAATGAACTCATTGTATTGCTTCCAGTTTCCGGCGTCCCGGTAAAGATATTCAATCTTTATGTACATTATTTTCCTTTTTTGGGATATCCGATTCCGGGAAAATTCAAATCGCCGCGTTTGATTGCGTCAAGTTCGGCCTGATCCGCTTGACGGTATTCGGGAAGCTCGTGTTCTTTCCGCGAGCATTTCATACAAATGCAATCGGTATTGAACTTGGACATAATCCGCCCGCTCGTAAGCGGTTTGTGGCAACGGTCACACGTTTCCTGCGTAAAAAACGGGTCTCTCATTTCTTCTCCTCTTTCATTTCGTTAATCGCGTTTTGAGCCTGTTCGACCGCTTCTTTACCGAACTTCTTTTCGATCCAATTTGAGTCGTTCGGTGTAATGAACGGTTCCGTGTCACTATTGATGCAGATCATGATACCAATTGTATCGCCATCCTTGCCAATATTGAGTTCGGTCCCGTCGTCTGTCGTTGCAATGTTGATCAATTTTTTCATTCGTCCTTTTCTCCTTTCCCTTCTTCCACAAAGTAGACGAACTTGAGGTCCGTCCGCTGGTGTCCGCTGCATGGGAACATTCCTTCGTCGTCGCGGCAGAGGTCCTGCTTGGTATCCCAGAAGAAACATCCCTGGCACCATTGCCGTGTACACGGCATGGTTTCCAGTTTGAGCGGTTCCTTGATCGGAAATGTCGGCAGACCGTAAAAGGTGAACTTGTCGCCTGCATGGTACTCATGTTTTTCATGTTGCATTTTGTTTTCCTCTTTCTTGAAAATTTGTTTTGATGGTTTATCCCAACGCGTGACACAACTTACCGTGAATAAAAATAAGTTCAATAGGACGATGCCGATAATTGGCAGATAATTCGAAAAGTTTCTGAGAATTTTTGCACAGCGTAGAATTACTCTTCCGTCTTCACTTCACCGGTTATTTCAGACCATTTTTTCTGCTCGCCGTCTTTTGTTATACGAATTGCTTCCTTGCCGGTGAACTCCATCCAACGGTTAATAATAACGTCACAATACAATTGATCGATTTCCATCGCAAAACATTTACGATCCGTTTGTTCACAGGCCATAAGCGTCGAACCGCTGCCGCCGAAAAGTTCCAAAACATTCTCTCCCGGCTTGGAGGAATATTGAATTGCCCGAACCGCGAGTTCGACAGGTTTTTCGGTCAAGTGCACCATGTTTTGCGGGTTGACTTTTTTCACCGACCAAAGATCAGAAACATTATTGGGCCCGAAGAACTTATGCCCAGCCCCTTCTTTCCAAGAATAGAATGCAATCTCGTATGCTCCCATAAAATCCTTACGGGTCAAAACCGGATGCTGCTTGTGGTGTAGGCCGGAGATTTGCACTCCGACCCCAACCCCGAACCGGACGTGCAAGTTTCCAAGCATCCGGCTCTCCAAACATTTCTTGATACAGAATAGAATCATTTCTTCTCACGTTCTTGTTTTGACTTTTTATGATGACAATCCCAGCAAAGAGTTTGCAGGTTGTCAGGATAATTGGCCAATTCAAAACTTGCAAAGCTGCTGACTGGTTTTATGTGGTCAAGGCTTGATGTACGAAGACTGACTCTCTTTCCGCATTTTCGACATCGGGAGTTATCCCGTTTCAAAATTGCGATTTTCAAGTCTCGTGTACCAGGTCGTTTTACTTCCTGATATTTGAGTATCTTCGCTTCTCTGTCCTCTTCCACGTCGGACTCGTAAATTTGCAGGGCTCCAGGCTCATAAGGCAAGGGAGTTGGCACGTTCAGGAGTACCTTCAAGCGTGTCAGTTTACCAAGATATTCCATTCGTTTGTAATGAATGGTCGATCTATGGTAATACTGCTTCAGGCATTTCCCTGTCGGAATATCCATTTTGCGGCATATTGCTTTCACCATCATCCAGAACACGATGTTATCCAACTTGTTCGCAACTTTGGGATAGTTATGCGCAAAACGGAAGTATTCACCCCAACCGCGAAGTACCATGTTCGTGCGATATATTCTCGCCGAAATGGATACAAATTGGGAAACGTTCCGTATCTCCTTGTTCAATTTTGCCTTGAGACTCTCAATCGCCTTTTGTCCAATCCGAATCTTTGCGACGGATTTACCACTTCTGCCAACACCTTTCAGGAGATGAAAGCCAAGAAAGTCGAAACCATCTTGGACATGGGTGATTTTCGTCTTTTCCGGCGACAATTCCAAGTTGCATTGGCGTCTTAGAAAGTCGGCGATTTCATTTTTCAGAACCTCGGCATACTGCCGCGTTCCTCGAATGATAAAGACACACCAATCGTCAGCATAGCGGACAAACCTGACATTCGGTTTCTGATGATACCGAACAAGTTGCCGCTCACTGTCTCCATAAACGCCCTTGGAGTGGAGAAACCAATCCAGTTTATTGAGCACAGCATTTGCTAACAATGGTGAAATCACTCCTCCTTGAGGTACACCTTTCGTTGTGGGCCGGACGATTCCTTTGATACTGACCCCCGCTTTCAAAAAGCGTTTAATCAGTTCAAGGAACTTGTTGTCCATGACCTTTTCACGAACGGCTTTGAGTATGGCCTCATGGGAAATTTCGTCGAAACACGCCTTGACATCCCCTTCAATTACCCATGTGTAATGTTTTTGCATGAGTAAACGACATCGGGAAATGGCTTGGTGTGCATTTCGATTCGGTCTAAAACCATAGGAACTGGAGTGAAACTCAACCTCAAAAATCGGCTCAAGTGCCATTCTCATGGCTTCCTGAACGATTTTGTCCCGGAGACAGGGGATACCAAGCGGGCGCATTTTGCCATTTGCCTTGAGTATCTCAACCCGTCTGAGCGGTTTTGGAGTATACGTTCCCTTTTTCAGTTCCTGCCGCAGAGTCTCAATTCGCGTTTCAAAATCCTTTTCGAATTCAGATACGGTCATTTTATCGACACCTGCCGCTTTACCACGTGATCGTTCAAGAACTCGGATCGCCGCTTCATGCAACCACGTCGGGTTGTGCATGAGATCCATCAGATTCCGGACCCGCTTATCATACGGGTTGGTCCGAAACAGTGGAAGACTTGCTTCGCGGTTTTCCCTGTTCTCTCGTGATTCCGTCCATAATCTTCTTTGAACTTCTTCTACGTTCATTGAAAAGCCTTTCAATTATAAACTTTTAAGTTGTTCAAAACGAAACATTCTGCCCCCCTTCGCCATGTGAACGGTGTTACCGTCTCAGACTACTACGGAGGCTCCGCCACCTGACCGTTTCATCGGTGAGGATTCATCGGTCGTAACCGGTTATCCATGTGATCACCGTTTGCCGTTTGCCCGGCGTTCTACTCGATCAGGCTTCCCTGGTTTCCATGTTGACACAATCGCTTTCGTTTAGGTTCCGGCCCTTCAACCACCCAACAGCGTGCTGCTGCTCCTCCAAACATCAATGGATAATTGACCACTCCATTAACTACAGAGCCCAAAGGCTCGTCAGGACATTTGACTGGAACAATATCATTTGTCCGTTTGGACTGTTCCCTATCCGGGTTCACAATTCCCGGATGGCTCCTGTATTAACGGGAACAGGGTCCTCGTTTACCGAAGGTGTTAGCCAGTTTTTTCTTAAATAACCATACGAAAGCATTTACCTGGAGGGACTGCCACGACTAAGAAGCCTTGTCTGTGTCCCCCTTTGTCAGGAGAGCTCTTTCGCCAATTGTCTCACATTTACAATTAACTTACTCCATAGGTACGGTGGCCGGTCAAACGGCCACGGTTCATAACAAACATTGTCAACATGGTATCGTTATCACCATTGGTCTTGGTGCTAACTACATCAGGCGCACATCCCAGACCAGACATTGTGAAAAGTAGAGCCCGTTGTTTTTTAACGCAGGAGGATAGTTGGCGAGATTCGCATAACCGCCCCAAATGTAAGCGGAACCGCCCGGCTTGAGAACGCGACTGATATTTCCGAACCATTTATTGAGAATTTCCGCAAAGGCCTCGTCCGACATGAAATCGTTTTCAAGCGGTCGATCTTTCGCTCGCATTTTTCGCGGCTTGTCTGAGGTCTTGCCGGTTCGCTCTTTATCCTTTTTTCCATGCTCGGAATTGGATCGTTCGCATTGCAGGTCTTCGCGTCGCGAAAAGGACGTAACCCCTGCGGCAATAGCATTATTACTGCGAGGTTCGACCCGCACATTATACGGGGGATCGGTGTTACATAAATCAATCGTTACACCATTTAACAAATAGTCAACGTCCGCTTCGCTGGCACTGTCACCGCAAAGCAGTCGATGATTGCCAAGTATCCACAGGTCCCCTTTTTGTGTAACAGGATCATCCGGCGGTTCCGGCACAGCGTCGGGATCGGTAAGACCCTGTCGTAAATCGGTCTCCAGAAGTTTGGTCAGTTCTTTTTCCGAAAAACCGAAGGTGGTCATGTCGAAACCAAAATTCTGAAGTTCGGATAATTCAATCGGCAGAATTTCAAAATCCCATTGGGCGATTTCACCTGTTTTATTGTCCGCGATTCTGTACGCCTTTACCTGTTCTGGAGTCAAGTCGGTCGCGACATGAACAGGAACCTGTGCAAGCCCCAATTGTTTTGCAGCCAGAAAACGTGTGTGCCCACATATAATAACGCTGTCGCTGTCAACGACAATCGGCTGTCGGAACCCGAATTCCTGAAGGCTCGCCGCCACAGCGTCAACCGCTTTGTCGTTCAGGCGGGGATTCTTGTCGTAAGGACGAACCGACTCAATCGGGCGAATATCGATTTTGAACTCATTTTGAAGCTCTTCTGACATGAAAATGGAACCCTTTCATAATAATCTGGACCGGTCGTAAAGGCCGGAAAATGATAAAATTTCGAGAAAAAAAACCGATTTTGAAAAATCGTCGCTAGAGAAAGAAAGACTGTCTCCCTAGGGTATTGCTCTTTGTGCCAATAATAGAATAATGGCACAGGTAGGACCCGTTCGCAAACACTGTATATCACGGTACCTATGAATACCGCCACTATTACTAGCATCAAATGGGCATGACATGATGATTACTGTCACACTAAGATAGTGTAACGGGTATCACAGGTGCTGTAAAATACGATGCCTATGAAAGCCGTTACAATAACAATAATGTTATAATATTCATTAAGATATGAATTATTTGTATTCCCTTGACTTCTGCGAAATAGCATGTATAATAAGTAAAGAAAGTAAGGATTATCCTAACAAAACGGAGGTGAAATGATGTTGGAAGTTGCAAGGGTATCGTCAAAAGGCCAAATTACCGTGCCAATTGACATTAGAAAACGTCTTGGCGTAAAAGAAGGCGACAAGGTAGCTTTTATCGAAGGAGAGAATGGAATAACAATTGTCAATGCGGCAACGGTTGCACTGGATCGAGTGCAAAAGGCCTTTGAAGGCGTTGCAGAGCGGCTCGGTCTCAAGGATGAGGACGATGTTGTTGCCATGATCAAACAATTTCGAAGGGAGAATAATTGAAGGAGGTCTTCTTTCTTGTATATCTGTTTGACATCATGTAGAGAAAGAAGTAATATTATTGTCAAGTTAGCGACTAAGGAAATGAGAATAAAAATGCTGCAGAGTAAAGAATTGACATTCGTTGTATTCTTGTTGCACGCTCTTTCGGAAGAGTGGAAGATGTTACCGAAAGACGTCTATGGTATATTAAAAAAAACTGATATTCTTGACCAATATGTCATTCGCTGTTACGATACTCTTCATACATTGGGCAAAGAATATCTGGTCGAAGACATAACGACTTTTGTGAGAGAAAAGGGAATAAACCTATGATTGTTTATCATGGCTCGACTGAGACAATCCAAACGCCGGATATTTCCTTTTCAAAGAAATATCTTGATTTTGGATGTGGTTTCTACCTCACAACGGTGCAGGTTCAAGCAGAACGATGGGCGCTGAGAAAAAGTCTTCGTACTGGTAAAATTGCAGTTGTTACAGTATACGAACTTTCAGATGATCTATCAGACTGTCACTTATTGACCTTTGTAAATGAAAATGAGGCATGGTTGGATTTTGTTTGCAGTTGCCGTCGGGGGGAAGACATTAGCTATCAATATGACATTATTATTGGCAACGTGGCAAATGATGATGTTTTCAAAACCGTGGACATGTATTTCCGAAAAATATGGGACAAACAAAAAGCATTGAAAGAATTGCGATATTATCCACAAAATAACCAAATATGTATTCGTAACCAAAATACTCTTGATTGTAAGTTGTGTTTTCAAAAATCCTATGAGGTAAGAGCAAATAATGACAGACCAAGATAATCTTACGTACCTGTACCGTCAGAATTTGGAGGAAAATATAATCCGATGTTTATCCGAAACCAAGTTGATCTCACTTCAGGAAGCGATGGATATTTTTTATTCCAGTCGCCTTGCTGTACAGATAGAGCAAGGAATGTATGGAATCGACAATCTGGATTATCAATGTTTAACAGAAGACCTAATTGAAAACGAGCCAGAATTGTTCGCGATTCCAACGATGTAACCGTAATAAGGCCGTGTGCGGTTGTTTTACAGCGTTTGAGTAAATAGACCAATAGAACAAACGGACGCGTCAGACGGGCAATAAACCGTCTTCTTTCAACCGCACGGCCTAAGGGTACAAACGCCTGGAGCAAACTCTCCAGACGCCCAACCGCAATAAGGCCGTGTGTGCGGTTATTTTACAGCGTTTGAGTAAATGACCAATACAACAAACGAACGCGTCAGACGGGCGATCTGGGGCCCTCGTGCGGCTGTTGTGGACGCTCTGTATTTATGATCCAATTGACCAGTCTGCTCCGGTGGCATTCATTCGGATCGGCCTCGAAACATAGCAAGACAGAGCGGTATTCCCGGCATACTTTCGCGGCGCGGGCAATTTCGTCCGGGACGTTCGGAAGTAGTTCTCGTTCGTAGAAGTCAAGAAGTTCCTGTCTTATCGGATATTGCTGCCGATAGAATGACGGAATGCCCAAACGCGGGAAGGCGAAATATTTTATACCGACTTCTTTTAGCCTTTCTTCCAATGCCGCCTTCGAAAAGCCGGGCTTACGCGAGATTGGATTGACGCGAACGTCCAACACCGCTTCCACTTCCTTGGAGCAAAGCTGTCGTATGAAGTCCGAGATTGTTTTGCCTTCATAGCCCATCGTCAACACAGGATAAATCTCATCTTCCATAATGAATACTTCCTTAATTTTCATAACCCTTTTTAGAAAAAATTGGGGATTGATATTTTTACCTCTGAAGGGACGGGGGGGGAGCCATAGCGGCCCCCGTCCCCCTGTATACTATTCTGTATAATGACCCAATTTTGGACCCTACTTTTGACCCATGGTTGACCCAACTTGGGGTCCGTTGTTGGGTAGAGTTCAGATTTGACCCTGCCCAAACGGGGGGTTATTCCCGCTTGGCTCTGTGCCACCATTTGGTACATTTCCACCCTTTTCCTTTGGTGTTTGTACCACGTTCAACAACTCCAATCAATTTGAGTTCGAGCAATTTTGCCAAGGCCCGATTCAATGTATTCTTGCTCATAATTCCTGTCATTCGAAGAAGCCTCTTTTTGGAAACGGTTGCCATTCCTTTGCTATCGCCGTTTCTGAATATTGCCAGCCAAACAGCGACTTCTTTCGGACCAAGAGAGGTTTGCTCGACAATTTTGTCGAAAAAATAATTGAACGTTCCCCAACGATCTACCGGTTTGATTTCTTTTGTCACTAATTCCCTCCAGCGTATTGAGCGAAATCGTTTTCATATTCACTGATAATATTCTCACCGGGCACAAAGAATCGTTGGTGGGCTCCGTCGAACTCGATCAGAATATCGGACGGTTCACCGGACCTCTTTTTAAGACAGGTCAGCAAACGTTCATTCCGGGCCTCTTTCTTCGGACCATAACCGAGAATATAAGCATCATCGACACTGTATTCCAACTCGGAACTGTCGCGGAAACTGGTAATCCCGGCACCACTGTAATCGCCTGTATTTTTGCCGGTAGTCGGTGTTCGATTGAGAGCGGAGGCGAGCAGAACACATTTACCTTTCATGGCAATTTCATTTCGAGCAAGATCAAGCAGAATCTTGAGTTTCTCTTTGATGTCAGGATTACTGCGTTCATTGATATTGAACCGCTGGGCATAATCGAGAATAACAATATCCGCGTCAACCATTCGAACGGACTCGACAATACGCTCCGCTGAAAAAGGACTCATGAGAAAATAACAGCGTTTGCCAATGTCGTCTATTCGCCTCATACAATCTTCGAGCGTTTCGCGTTCCGTAAGGGAAATATCCCGGTTTTGAATACGGGCAAGCGGTATTTCCGTCTGTCGGGCATATTCGCGAAAAATCAATATCTGCGGATCCATTTCGACATTACAGACAAGGACCTTTAAGCCGGGATTATACCGAAGGGCGTCAAACATAAGCTGCATAAAAAACGCTGTCTTGCCGACTCCGGGAGCACCGCCGATCACCACAACTTTACCAGGAGCAAGCTGTATTTTATTGAGAGCGGAATCGGCTCGCGGGGCAACGTTCCAGACTGTCGGCGGTTTGCCGGAAATGATCTCCTCAAACGCTCTCCGGGAACAATACGCCAGCGATACAACCAGTGACATATCCTCCGGTTCCGCTGTAGTAATATCGGAGATGTGTTCGATCATATTCCCAAGTTCTTCTGACGTTTTACTGTCGAACAAATCGCAGAACTCGCAGATATCTCCCTTTTCAGGAAAATTTTCAATTCCGATAGTTTTACAATAATCAGCGAAACGAACAACTTTTATCGTTGGTCGGGACTTAAACTTATTGAAGATTTCAATAAGGCTTTTGGCATAATCCTCGCCCGGCGCGTCGTTATCGGGCAGAATCACCAGTTCAAGTGACTTCTTGTATTTTGTGGCGATTTCGTCGAGTGTGTCCCAGTCGGCCTTGGCTGCGGATTCACTGCCAAATGGTGTACACGTCGCGGTCAGTCCCAAATGCCGAGCCATCTCCGCCGCTTTCTCCCCTTCGCAAACATAAACACGAACGTTCGAACGCTTTGTCTCTTGAAGGTGTTTGTCAAGTAAATCAATACCGTAGATCGGATAAATCTGATCATTATGTTTACCGACGATATAACCGTCTTTGACCTTTGAAATGGGGCGTATTTCTTTTTTGCCTTCCAGATTCCAGCGGGCAATAATGAGATTTTCGCTTCCGTCAATATTGCGATAAGTATATACCATATCCGGCTGTCGCGGGTTGTTATTATCAACTCCAAAGGCCGCCGCACCAAGAGCCTTTTCAAGAGTGGCATGGACAGTTTTGCCTCCGGGACCAACCGCTTTGACAACGGCAGAAGGTGTATGGTATGTACTCTCCGGCAGTACTTTGTGATCACTTGCGCTACCCATAAGGTCCGCCGGTTCAAAGCCGAGAGCTTTGCATATCTCGTCGTAAGAGCATTTATGCGAATGACAGGTAAAGAGAATGCGTCCGTCCTCGCCTTCGGAAAAAGCAAAATTCTGATCCTCTCCCTGATGAGCAGGACATTTGGTTCGGTACTCATTGCCGTATTGTTTGACGGAATACCCTTTTTCCGTGAAACGAATGAGTACGCATTCAAGACTGGTTGACATAAAAGCTCCTTATTCTACAGTATTATCACTTTTTGGACAGCACGGGATATCAAGTAAACCAGAGGGCAGAAGTCCGCGTTTGACTCCTTCGTCGATGTGTACGATCCGCATAAGATTCGCCAGCGCCGCCGCGATATGATCTATTGGATCGTTTGCGTCCTCTTGATATTCATTAAGATGTTCAATCATATTATCGAGACACTTTTGAGCGGTAATAATACCGTCCCATTCATCGCTGTCGGATTGAAGCCATTTTTCAAGACGCTCTTTGGCGAACGGCGAAATATGCTTTGACACGTCTTTATTCGACGAATAGACCGGTAAATTGAGAAGTGATTCCGGCAGAATTCCACGTTTGACTTTTTCGTCCACGTCGAGTAGGAACATGGCGTTACACATAATAGCCGCAAGGTTATCTTCTGTTCGGTCGCCCTGCATATACTTCATGATATGGCGCAGAAGAGACGCGGTTGTTCTTTCTGTCGGCATGCCCGCTTCCCAATTTCGGTCACCGTATTTATACGCCCCGTCTCGAAGCCATGCGGCAAGTCGTTCGATAGCAAAGGGAGAAATGAGTTCCGGTCGCGGTTTGTCGTCCGCTTTATCCCGAACGGCTCCGGTCGAAAACTGTTCTTTATCGTTTGACGTATTCATCTCTTTACCCGTAAGTTGCTCAATGATTTCCGGCAGGTTGCGCACATAACGGAATACAACAGAACCGAATTCGTTCCGGTTGAAACAACTGCACAGCGGTCTGTATTCGCACATTGAGGTGTCTTCGCAATCAATATCACAATCATAGCAGTCGGTTCCCAATACACAGAAATACCAGTTGCCGTCTTTGGCCCGGAATATTTCGCCCGGCTGCGGCTCTTTTATATTCGGAAACAAAATCAGTTTATCTTTCATCTATGTCTCCATTGGCAAAAACAAATTCTTCGATCATCCATTGGTTTTTTCGCACATCCTTTATCGGAAGTAGAAAACCGCGAGAGGTCGTTCGGTCAATAGTAATAACATCGTAGATATTGCGTTTATGAATATCCTGTAATGTTTTGGTATAAAACAGAAAGGCCCGATTGTAATCTCCAATGAGATAACATTTCGAATGACCTGCATAAATACCGGACGAGACATGAGGCCGGTTCGGCTCATTGCATTCCGATATTTCAATATAAAGATTGCCGGTTTGACTCATACGGGTATCATGCTTGATCTCCACGCCCTGCGGGTTCTCTCCCTTGAGCAACTGGTATCGCCGGGAGGAATAATTCTGGATAG
>JAQVID010000499.1 GCA_028695865.1 Thermoguttaceae bacterium
CTCCTTAATTGCGCTCGTTTTACTCGCTGCATTATGGGCTTGCTGAATTTTCATCATACCCAAATCGAGGTCCATTACGACCAATCAAGCCCGTAATGGAGGTCGCTCGCGACCGGAATTAGGGAATGTTGGGACTGGTACGAACCGCTCCCTCCTTAATTGCGCTCGTTTTACTCGCTGCATTATGGGCTTGCTGAATTTTCATCATACCCAAATCGAGGTCCATTACGACCAATCAAGCCCGTAATGGAGGTCGCTCGCGACCGGAATTAGGGAATTGCGTCACCGCAATCAGGGAATTGATTGATCATATAAATCGTAACCTCTCACGCCGATTTTTCCTTTCGCGTGAAAGGCTCGCCATGATCTTTTTACAGTAATATAGCGGAACCAACCTGCTGCAATTGCCGACGCTTACGAAGAACTCGTCGAGCTCTTCAATGCCGCCGTCGGATATTGTCTTTCCGGCGATCATGCTTTCAAGTGAAAAATGAAAAAAGGCAAGATTGTTCATTGTGTATATTGCCGATACTTCGCATACTGTGTAAATACCGGCAAAAATTACTCCCGACCCCTTTAATTTACGACCCCTTTAATTTATCTCGACCCCTTTAATTTATCTTAATTTTCCAATTGCAAAGCCCAGGATGTTTTCGGCGGGAAAACAAGTTTGCTGTCGAAAACATCGGGCGAGATTTTTCCCGGTGCGACTCCTTCCGAGGTGATCTTCCGAATGGAAAAAGAACCTTTCGAGAATCCCAATTCTTTCAAATGAGGATCAACATGGGCTGTAATGGTCTCTTCGGAAACATTCGAAAAAATCACAACCGCCGAGACGGTGCGATCGATTCCTTTTTGCATTTGATCAAAATCGCAAATGCGCCAGACGGAAGTCTGGATCGCGGGTTGCGTATTTGTGTTGGGGTTCTTTCCCCAAAGCCAGTCGGAGGTTATGGTCGGGATGGGGGCGGAAAACGTTGGTGTACGGGCCATGCGGCCTTTATAAAAATACGAACGAATTTGCCAACGCAAACGAATCGCGTCCCGGATGAATGGGAACTTTTCCGGATCGTCTTTCACGTTCGCGTCGAACCATCCGATCTGTTCTCCATAGGTCAGAGCCTGACAAACTCTCATCTTGACCGAAAGAGCGTCGCCGGTTGATGTTCGACCGAACATCGGAATGACTCCGCCGTAAATCACGCAGAACGCGGGTACCTGTTTGGGATTCTGCCAGTGCCAGGTCAAAAAGCCGTCCACGACATGGGCATAAACTTCGGCATTGCATTCCGTGGTAATAATTCGATTTCTTAAGAGCTCCGGGTTCTTTTTGAGCAGTTCTTTTTGCGCGTCCGACAAAGGATAGTCGGGAACCTGCTTTCGCATGTCCGTTCGAATACGCGTCAGACTCTTCCATTGGCCCATGTCGAGCCACCAGTGTCCGCCGCCGACCGGGTGACCGTGCGATTTGTCGAAACATAAAAGCGGTTTGGCCGCGCCGATCTGGTCGATGTAAACCGCCTGGGTATTATGCCCGTTCATGGCGGTCAAGACGTTTTCGCGAACACGGTCCTGCCATACCTTGGACGCCGGACACATCAGCGCATGAACACAAGGCGAGCCATCGGCCTCTTTGCCTGAATTCGGAAGAACATAACTTTCCGTATACAAAGAACCGTCTTCCTTTTTCGTTGCTCCGGCCAGACCTTGACGTGTGAATTTCCAATCTTCGGTGCCGCGGTCGTGCGTGTCCCAAAGACGCCCGTTTGTGTAGGGCATGGCACGGAAATCGCCGTTGGCCTGAAGTTTGAGTACTTCCTCGGCGAATCCTTCTTTGGCGGGGAAGAAATGAGGATAATCGTTATCGTAAGAATTCTGGTGCCACAGATACCAGTGAACGGCCCCGGGCACACCGACCGCTTTGCGAAACGCCGCCGTTGTTTCGGCCATTTGGTTAAGAGGAGTGTACGTTCGTCGATTGGGGGTAAGCCAGCGCGGATCCGTACTCATCATGAGAAAGACGCAATTTTCCTTCATCCAAAGGGGAATATCTTTTCGTCCGTCCGGTCCGAGTGTCTTGGGCCACCACTTGGCGTTTTTACTCACCCAATCGCGATAGATGAGTGCGGCGTCATACCAATCGCCTTGAAATGTTCGGAACACAACTTCGCCGGACGCGTTGAGCGGATTGCCTGGAACGCCCATGTTTTCCATTGGTTCGTCCGCGACAAAGGTCGTTATATTCTCTTTGGTCTTGCCCTGCCAGCGCAAGATTCGATGACTGCCGCAAGGGTCTTCCAAACCGACATACAGACCTTTGCCCGTTTGGGTATCCCACAGGGCAATCCAACTCATCGTCGCGGAAAATCCGGTGGGATAAATGCCGCTGTAACGGAACTTGTTGGAGAATGGATTGGTTTCGACACAGCCGGAATGCGACGGATAGATTCCGTGAACTTCCTTGCCGAATGGACGAAAAGAAATGAGTGGAAACGATCCTTGCCAAAACGAGGTGTTCTTTTCTGACGTGCCCGACCAGCTCATGCGGATTTCCGGATTCGAAGACGAGGCGACGATGCGAACGACGATCGTCGCCGAACGCGAGGCACAGACCTGTTTGGGGTCCGAAAGCGTTATGATCAGTTCGTTTTCCTTTTGATTGTTCTTTTGAGAAGCGACGTCGATTTTTGTCCATCCGGCCTCGGTGGTCACGTCTTCCAGTTTGAGTGTTTTCGTATCGCGAAACCGCATACGGAAAATCGGATGGGGAACCTTGGAAAAATATTCCGTTCCGTCCGAACCGGTGAGCTTCGTCAGGGCAATTCCTTCGCCATGCTGATTTGTCGTTTTGACAAGTGTCAGTGTCAGCCCCTTGGCGGTGAGCGTATACGTTTCCGTTTGGGCACACACCTGGCCGATGGTCGTCAAAAAAAGAGCGGACGTCAAAAGAAGTATGAGTGCGAATAAAGAGCGTTTTGTTTTCATCAGTCTCTCCCTGGAAAATGGTCGCTGCTTTGTCTGTTGTTTTTGTTTGGGGGGAAAAAAGGTTTTGCCGCGCATAACCTGTGTATGCGGATTTTTCCTGCCGATCGCTTAATGATCGGTGATGGGCTCCCCGTCGACCTTTGGAAAACGGGGAACAGGCGGCAGTACACGAAAAATCAAGTCATGCCGCGCGTTATAACACTGTATCACGATTTTTTCGCGAGTTCTTTGAGCATGGCCAGCAGGGCCGCTCTGATTTTGGGTTCGGCGGTATATTCCAAATAACTGGTTCCCCGCCAAGTGGTGTAACCGCCAAGTTCAAACTGGTCGGAAGTCGGCAAGTATCCGTTGTAACCGTTGGCCAGCGAAATAACAATGGTCTTTTCGAACGGCGAATAAGCTCTTAAATCGTGACCGGTGAAGCTGAACACTTCGTTCGGGATGGTACAAATCCCGAAGTCGCCGATCTGAACGGCCTGAATCGGTACATTCGCGATTTCCTGAAGGGTTTCCTGAATCAGTGTTCGCTGGGCATAGGATTTCGTCGTGACCTTGACTTTGGGATCGTCCTTGTACTTTGCGAGGAAGTCTCGGGCATACTGAAGCTGTTGGCCGTAGGACGCCGATTGGCCAGTTTGAGTACTTCCTGTTTGGAGCGAACGGCGACATTCGTTTGGAATTTGATCC
>JAQVID010000500.1 GCA_028695865.1 Thermoguttaceae bacterium
AGTTGATTTTTCGCGTTGTGCGGCCTGAAATTTCCCCGTTTTCCGAAGGTAAACGGGGAGTGAATCGCCGGCAATTGAAGAATCGGTAGAAAAACTGCATTGAGTTGATTTTTCGCGTTGTGCGGCCTGAAATTTCCCCGTTTTCCGAAGGTAAACGGGGAGTGAATTACTGAAACTTGAAGAATCGGGAGAAAAACTTTTCCTGTTGGGAGTAAGCGCCGCAATGTACAAGCGGTTTGTGATCATGAGACATTTGGTATGGTGCGTTGTGATGTTGGCGGCGATGGTTTCCGGTTTGTTCGCCGCTGATTTTACCGCCGTATCGGGTAAAACGAATTGGACGCAGCGTGTTTCGTTCCATTGCGACGAAACGCCTCTGTCCGAGTTGTTTGCCTGGCTGGCCAACTCGTACCATTTCACTTTTTTTCTTGATCGGCGAGTCGATCCCGGAATGCTTGTTGCGTGTCAGCAGCCTGAAGCACCGTTGATCGAAGCCTTGGCCAATACAGTTGAGCGGTGCGGTTTGAGTTGGTGTATTCTTCAGTCTCATATTTATATTGGACCGAAAGACGCCGCGGGTCAACTTTTGCTTTCCACTGCCCTAACGCGTCAGAAGTATGCAAAAACAGGGGGGCCTTATTCGGCGTTGGCTCGTGTCTCCACACTTGAAGGAAAACAGTTCTGTCAGCCTCGTATGCTCCTTGAGCGTTTGGCACGTGACGCCGGTCTGTCGTGGAACGGTTTGGATCGCATGCCGCTTGACTGCTGGTCTGCTTTCTTCGTCTCGCCGCTGCCGATTGCCGACCAGATGCAAATGCTTTTGATCGGGTTTGGCGTTCGGTTTGAGTTGGACGAGAGTACTTCAACACTCAAACCGGTACCGCTCGACGACGGTCACGATGTTACGCGAATACATGCCGCAAATACCATTTCGCCTGACATGCACACTTCGTATTCCCACTGCCGTTTTGAGACAGGAAGCAGACATTCCAACACGTCGGTTCGCGTTACAGGTCCTTATGCCGAACTTGCTCAATTGGAAGATGAACTTATGCGTGCTCGAATAAAAAGTCTGTGTACGTCCGCGGCGCAAGTATCGCAATCGGCAAGAGCCACGGGTTCCGGCTCTGACCGTAAAGCGTCTTCGCGAAAAGGAAAAAAAGAAGTAACCGGGACGATCGAAAACAAAACGCTGGAAGAGGTTTTTGAGGCGATTGGTCCTGTTTTCGATGTTAAATTGAAATTGGACGAATCACTTACTGCCCGGGGCATTACGCTCAAGACGCGCATTTCGTGCAAATTTGCTCGAACCGGCTTGAAGTCAACGCTTGACATTGTCGGTGCGGAACTCAATGCCCAACACCGGCAGGAAGGCGACGAAATCGTGTTTTCGGACAATTCCAATAAAGAAAAGTAATTTTCGTACAAGTACGAATCCAGATAAAAGGAGAATAATCGTGCGTCTTTGTTGTGTGAGTATGTTGATTGTTTTGGCAAGTACTTTTTTCGCGTTTGGCTGCTCCTGGCAGGACAAGCCGGAACTGGACGCTTCGCAGTACGGTAAGGTCACTGATACGTTGCCGGAAGTTGAGGGCAAGAAAGAAGCGTTTCAACTTCCCGAGGCAGTGGAGTCAGGCGAATGTATCACAGCCGAACAGGTACGCAAAGAGCGAGCCACGGAAGCAAAGACAAACAAAAAATAAGAGCTTTTCGGATCGCGGTTGACTGCATCCTGACCTGTCGATTGTCTCCTGACCTGTTGATTGTCTCCGGACCTCTTGATTACCGCCTGAAGACGGCGGTATCGGGAGCAACGTCGAAGAGCGCTCTTTTTGCTCCGGTTCAAGTTGTCCGCAGGAGACTTCACATTGAAAAGCCCCCTGCTTTGAGAACGCGTTGTCTTGATATGAGCGCGTCACACTAACGGTCAACTCAGTTCATGGGGCGAACCCAAATATTGCGGAAGCGGACCGGGCAGCCGTGACCACCAAAGGACAATGGTCCTGTGGCCTGATCGGGACAAGGAAACGGCAGATTGAAGTGCGTCGTCTTGCCGTAAATATCCTGGTTATTCTGAACCATAATCCCGTTTTGCATCACGGTAACGCGGGGGTTCTTTACCATCTTGCCCTTTTCGAAGACGGCAGGAACGAAGAAAATATCATAAGACTGCCAAACGCCGGCCGGAGTGCACGCGTTGACCAGCGGAGGAGTTTGACCGTAGACCGCGCCGCAAGCGCCGTCCGGATAGTTATTGATCTCATACGAATTGAAGACCTGAATTTCATAAAGTCCCTGGAGCAGAACGCCGTTATTGCCGTTGTTTCCCCAAGACCCTTTAAAATTGGCCGGGCATTTCCATTCCAAATGAATTTGGCAGGCTCCGAATTTCGCCTTGGAAGTCAGCGGGCCGGTAACGCATTCGACGGTACCGTCAACGAGTTTCCATTTGGTCGGTTCCCAGGCGTCCAGATTCTTGCCATCGAACAGCACAATCGCGTCAACCGGAGGTGCCGGAAAAACCGTCAACGGAGCCGGTTTAATTTTTTTCGGAATCGGTCGAGCCGGATCATGAACGCGCCATTTGCTCCACGGCTGCTGCGGAGAATCAAGATATCCGTGACTTTCGTTCTCGTTTTTCGGTTCGACTGCCTGATGTGCCGCCATGGCAGAGAGTGAGAATCCCGTCAAAACGGCAACGGCCAACATAATTGTCAGTGATCGTTTCATAAACATTTCCTTTTTGAACTGTCGTTCGTTTGTTTGAACTGGTCCATGGACGCTCCATGGATATATTTATGGTATCACACTCAACGCGGTACGTCAAGTATTGTGCTTGCAATCAAACAGATACAAAGATTCATTTTGTTATTCTACAACAATAATCGGAATGATTTTACGCGCAGAGGGGCGAATTTTGGAGTGTTGGTACGAATTCGAACCGCTCATTCCCTCACTGCGCTCGTTTCGTGTCGCTCCATGTACGGGCCTTGCGGAAATTCCCCGCCTGACGGAAGGTTTTTTACCCATTCTAACATACAACCTGTGAGCAGAAGTTTTTTTCTTTTATTATGCAAAATCCATGCCGCAAAAAGACTGTACATACTATATAATATATTGGGGAATATTTGCCACGTGCTCGAATTGATCCAAAGCGAAAGGATGAATATCAGACGACGCAATATATATATGTTCCACCAATATTATTTTCGTCGTTTACCAACAAACAAGTAGCAGCCGTGAACAACTCATTTTCCACCGCCGACCGACCTGAAACCCCGAAGGAGAAAGCAACCTCGCTCTTTTTGGTTCATCATCGGTTTGTGGAAATGTTGGCTTTCAAAGCGGCTCCGATTGGTAATATTCAGCAAGATATAGTACACGATTGTTTCATTGCCTTTGTGGAAAAAGCGGACCAATGGAACCTCGACGCGGATGTTCGCCCTGTTCTGCTTCGCATAACCCGGAATATCGCGGTGAACTATTGGAAAAAATATCTCCGCACACTCCCGGAGCAACTTCGCGAAACGTATGAATATGCCTATGCCACGCGTATGGAGAGCACGGAATTTTCTTTGTGCGATAAATTGGCGACGGAAGAAGAAGTCTCTGTTTTGCGGCTTTGTATTCAGAAATTGACTCCGGAATGCCGTACGATTCTGGAGCAATA
>JAQVID010000501.1 GCA_028695865.1 Thermoguttaceae bacterium
AGAGTTGCGAGACAGTGGGATAGGGAAACGAGTTTAGCGTCTGGTCCATCCATTCGCCGTAAGCGTCAGAAGGCAAGGGACAGGGGGACGAGTTTAGCGAGTGGACTATTCATTCGTCGTAAGCGTTATGAGGCAGGGTTTCAGGGGCTGCAAGCCCATGAAAGGAAATACGACTCCAAAGAATCCGCATTGGCTTCAAACCTTTTGTTTTCCGCTTATCACGTTCTTCTTTTTCGTTTTGTTTGGTTTTGTTCGGTTTGGTTTGGACACGGATCGGTATAGAAAAGGACACATCGTGTATTTTTAGTGTGTGGGTTGCACCCCCACACCCCGGCCTTGTTGGGCTCTGCCCGATAGGAAACAGCGTAAATGCGGGAATGAGTGCGGTAAACAGCGTAAGCGTCGGAAAATGATCTGCGGCAGGCGTGGTATAAATGCAAGCTCATGAAAAGAAAATACGACTCCAAAGAATATCGTCTTGGCTTCAAACTTTCGGTTTTCTGTTTGTCGAGGTTTTCTTTTTCGTTTCGTTTGGTTTGGTTTGGTTTGGACACGGAGCGGTGTAAAATTGGACACATCGTGTATTTTTAGTGTGTGGGTTGCACCCCCACACCCCGGCCTTGTTGGGCTCTGCCCGATAGGAAACAGCGTAAGCGGCGGGAGGACATGCGGTAATTTTTTTATCAGGCGGTAAGCCCATGAAGCCTTTGGTTTTTCGTTTGTCGCGTTCTTCTTTTTCGTTTCGTTTCATTTTGTTTGGTTTCGTTCGGTTTGGATACGGACCGGTGTAGAATTGAACGGGGTCACTTTCAACATTGTCAAAACCGGTTGCCGTCCACATTGCACGATCTGGTTTTATTCATGAGGAACGTATTACGAAGAACTGCGGCTGTCGCTTATCCTCTTCCGAACGCAAGGAAAAACCGGTTCGTTCCTCCTGTCTTGAGTGTGTTGAAAAGCACCTTGGCGCGGCGGCTGTTCTTCTTTCGGAAATTCATAACGGTTATTCCTATCGCTTCTTTCTGATCGGTCATTTGCATGAAGCGGAAGAGGAAATCGCAAGAATGGCCGGACCTGCACAACGCGATCAGAAAGGCCCGTCGTGATTACATCCATAATGGAACAACGCCCGACTGGGAATCGCTCGCAAAACAGATCGCCACGATCCGGGAGACACTGTTATGATTCTCTCCGGTCTCGAAATTGCCCGACAGATCGTATCGGGCAATATTATGATCGATCCGTTTTCAATCAATCGTAAAAGATAAACTCGGAGAAATTCTTCTCGAAACTCTTTCCGTTGAAAATCGGAGCTCGCCAGACCTCTTCCGTATCGTAGAATTCCCAAAGAATAGGATCGTTGTTTGGTATGTGGTCACGAAAATCGCCTCGAACGATATACCACCAAGGTGCAACTTCACCATTTTGATCGTAATTTTGGCTAACATTAAGGAAGTAATACTGATCGTCAATGTAAAACCATAAGTGCCCATCATCAATCATCCATTGCCGCAAATCATCAATGGACTTGAATTCCGTCGTGATGCAATACTTTTTGCCATCGAACATTTTTGTGTTCCTCCCATTTTTTGAGTACTCTTTGAAGAAGGCTTTCTTCATCCTGCGTTAACTTGCGACTACCATTCTCATCATGTAAGTAACCAAGATGAGTATGAATCCTTCCCAAAGGAACTCCTTTTTCCGTATGTTTATGTTTGTCGACATCAATTTGTTTGAACTTTTTTCCGGTCTCATCGTAATAGGTAATATATCCGACTTTGCCTTCACTGTCGAGAGTCACGTAAATACGCCCCTTCGTCATCGTCTCCAACGGAGCCGAACCACGTCCCTGATTACGCTCAAGAAACTTGATCGCTCCATCCTGTAAAACGGTATGGTATTCACTTTCATACGTTTTTTCGTTGTTTTTTCCGTAAATACCGGAACTTGCTCCACGTCCACCCATATTAACCATCCTTTCTGCCGGAACGATTCTTTTCCGTCCAGGCATAATTTGTATTTTTGTATTGACGAATCGGAACGTTTCCTAAATCCATTTTTGGTAATGAACCATAAAAAAGGATCATTGACGGATTCAACCGTTTGATCATTTCTTTGTATCCGATTTCAAAGAGCGGCAAAGCTTCTTTGTCCCGCATGACCCCAACGCTCGACACAGATACAACCGAGTTCAATGGCAAACCATCGAAACAAAACGAAAAGGAACGTTCATCACTCCATGAGACCGTCGGAATAACACTGAATCCATAATCTTGCATCAAACGGCCGATCTCTCTGTTACAACGTATGCTCCTCACCTGATCTGCTATTTCCATATCCCGAAAGACAGAACAGTCCGGGGTAAAAATACTATGATAGTTTTCAAGTATGGAAAATACGTTTCTGGATGATTTACAAAACCATTAAACCGGTAATCATCCTGATAAAAATGGACTCCCGCTTCAATATCGTGACCATGCCCCAACGAGAGGTCATGTTTGGGAACATCCGAAAAACCTATCGGCCGTTCTGGTACAACGTACACGGGGTCGTGTGACGGCATTGGACGAAAATCCAATGAAATTTCAACCGAATCAGAATCCGGTTTGTCGGAGAATCTAAAATGATTCTCCGAGTAACGTTTCGCTTGCTTATTCATAAGCCAGCTCCTTTCCGGGTATATTATTACACCAAAAAATTTTTATTGGTCTTCCAAAAGGAACGGAGTGCGGTATAATAAGAGAGCTTTCAGGTACTCTTACTTAATCGCATTCAGTACAAAATTGAGCACAAATAGAGCATAGCGCCAATAATGTCTATTTGTGCTTTTTTCTTTATAGTGAATCCGTTGGCATGGAACGACTCCTGTTATCTAGATTGTCTAGCTGGGGATATCTTGCCTTAAAACCGGAAGCCGTCAAGTGAAAAAAGTTGGTAAATCCGATGTTGCTTTAAATTGATTTAAAAGCATGTTATTCAATAGTGTCGGTACTTCCCGTTCAATTCCGCAGGATGGTTCCTTCTTTCGATAACCTTGCGAAGACACAAAAGTCCAAAGCTTTCGGTAGGCGAAAGGAAGAAGCAACTTCAGTTTATTGGCTCGATAAATCAGGGCTCCAATGGAAACTTTCCATTCTGCTTTCAGTTGCAGTAATCGTTCAAATGTTATCGGCGGTTGCAGATTCAACCGGATCGTATCCTCCGGCATGAGAAACTCAGCCGCGAAAGCGTCTGCTTCCCGTTCTGTCTCACGGTAGATTGAGCACGATCCCAGCCACAGGGCAGTCAACAACTGCGCCAACGGGATTCCGGCAACGTGAGGACGTTACATCCCAATGGGTGCTACCGCACCGCTGATAAATCTTCGCTTCCGTTGGTCGCTTGTTTTCAAGCAAGCTCGGAGTGTACAGCATTATCATAACGCGATACTCCAAATGGACGGAATCCTGCTTTCATTGAAGTTCTGTTTTTCGCAAAAGGGAGAAGCCGGGCAACTCGGGGCGAACTTTGGCGGGATCAGGGGCAACGTCGATATTTTGAGAGGGGCCGGAACTTCAGAAGCACAGAGGAAAAAAGATTGCGGCTTCCCAAAGGCGCCATTCTGAATGGTGAACGGCTCTTTCCAAACGATTGACCGAAGGAATTTTCGAAGAGTTTTTCGGCGGGTGT
>JAQVID010000502.1 GCA_028695865.1 Thermoguttaceae bacterium
CATTCTCCACATTCTCCGCCGTTTTTGCCCGGGCACCATGTACCGCTCCGCGATCGTCAAAAATCCCAACCACGTTGAGAGCAAATCTTTCGAGTGTGTGAGAAAAGCTCCCGGTTTTGCATGCGATAAACAGGAGTAACGTGTGGGAAAAGCTCCCGGCTCGACCTTTACTGCTCTGAAAAGAGAGCTTACCGGCGTTTTAATCGAAAACACTGCTTTTACCTTCCGCGTATCTTGGGCACAGGTAAAAAAACATGTCTTTGGTATGATTTCTTGCCCTAGGCGCCAAAATAATCAAATAAATCGTGCTAATTTATGAACAGGAGGCGAAATCCCGGACAATACCCATTGCTTTTTCTGCTCAACTGTGTTAATATATTGTATTGAGTGGTTTTGTATTGAGTGGTTGGACAGTGGCTGCCTTTGGCTTATCGTGCTTTTTTCAGACACGTAAGGACTCCGCTGTCGTTTCGTAGACGTTGTGTGAACCAACGCTTTTTGTAACACAAAAAAGGAGACAGACAATGAATAATCTGTTTGCTAAACTGGGGAAAGAGGGCGGCAAACGCTCTTTAGGGGCTTTTTGTAAGTCCTGTGCTTTTACTCTTGTAGAGCTTTTGGTCGTGATTGCGATCATCGGAATTTTGATTGCTTTGCTTCTCCCGGCGGTTCAGGCGGCTCGTGAAGCGGCCCGACGCATGGAATGTACGAACAAGCTTAAGCAGCTTTCTTTGGCCGGTCAAAATTTTCATTCGTCGCACAACGCGTTTCCGCAAGGTTCCAATCCGTTACCGGTATGGAATGTTGTTCAGAAATACGCGGGGCAGAAGACCTGGTTAAGCATTGCTTGCCAACAGGTCAATCGCTGGCCTTGGACGGTTGATATGCTCCCTTATATTGAGCAAACTGCCCTGTACGATACAATATGCTCCGATTTGGAGGCGGATGTAAAGACATATATCTCCACCTCCATGACTTATTTCCCTTATCCGCGCGGAGCGCATTACGCGAGCAAAATCGATGCCTTTCAATGTCCTTCCGATCCGGAATTATCAAACAAGAATGGGTCTAGTGAGAAAATCAACTATCGGGGTTGTCAGGCCGATGTTTATGTCAAAGAGAACAGCTGGGAGTGGGATCGTGCCCGGGGAATGATGATGTGCCGCCGCGTAGGGACTTTGACCATGGCTTCCGTTACGGAGGGAACGTCGAACACGATTTATTTTTCCGAAGTCGCAACGGCCTCGGCAACCAATCGCGTGATCAGTGGATTTGCACCCATTGGCGCCAGCACGGGCTTTACTCCTGCCGAATGCATTGCGGCTCGCTCGGGCAGTGAACTCAGCGGTCCAGGCGGTAATGGTTCTGTCGCGGGGTGGTTGGACACGTTAACAAACAATCTTGGTACGCAGTGGATAGACGCCATGCCGGTTAAAACTGAATTCCATACGATTTTGGCCCCGAACTCTCCGTCATGCGGAACGGTTGCGACTTATCCGACCGATGGTATTGTATTGATTACCGCTTCGAGTTATCACCGGGGGGGCGTCAATGCGGCACTTGTAGACGGCAGTGTTCGTTTTATCTCGGATACGATTGAATGTGGTACAAACTCTGGCGTCAATGTCAATACGATTCCGTTTGGCGAATCCATTTACGGCATTTGGGGTGCGCTTGGGACGCGTGAAGGCGGCGAATCGAAAGCCCCGTGATCGGCGCGATTGTCCTACTGTAATGTTGTATGAAAAACAGCGCATGCAAGCCACTGCGAGCCAGTCCCGAAATGGGAAAAGCGGCCAAGCCCGCTTGGCGTTTGCATCGCTGTACTGTTATTCCTGACGCGTTTTCTTATTTCGTATAGCCAACTCCCGTATGACGCGGGAGTCTGTTACGCATTGGCATTAACTCGCATTGGCATTAACTTTAGAATAATAATATCTCTCGCAGAGGAGCAAAGCCGCTGAGGAGAAGATAAAATACCAGTCTGTTTGCCTGACTCTTGATTCTTTTTTCCCTTTGAATTACACTTATAACTCATTGAGTTATCATGAGTTATGCATTAAGTTAATGCACATGGGGTAAATGACGCGAAGGGGCACTGTTGCAGCGCAGAATGGCAATATTGATACGCCCCAGGTCGTTCAATGTCCGTTGGGGCGTCAATTCTTTTTTCAGATCAGTGCATTTCAGCGGCGACCTTCTTAATGGCCGGACGGAAATAATGGAAGTGCACATTCGGGTGGTCAGCCAGGAGCGACATGGGCACGGCAGAGTCCGGAATCTTCTGGGAGATCATCCAGGCGGACAAGCGCATGCCGAACGGGTTATCATGCATACCGGCTTGCCAGATACTGACGCGATCCGATTTCCAGGTTTCGACCGGACCGACCGTAGCGGCGACTTGGGGAACGTTGGCGACATATCCGCCCCCACTGGTGCGTGCGTTCTGCAAAATGGTGATCGGATGCAGTTCGGTCACGCGGGCAGAAAGTTTGCGATATTCTTCGGGAGTCGGGGGAGCTTCTTTATATTTTCCTTTGCGACGAACCGGATCGTTAAATGCCCAGTGCTTGGTATCGCCCTGTCCGCCTTGCATCGTTGCGCAACGAATCTGGTCATACGATTTTGTGTAGACGGCCAGATCGCCCGAAGGAAAATGAATGTTTTCTTTGGGCATGCGGAGCTTGGGATCAATTCGGCTGAAGCACATGCCGAAGTCGGCCTTGGCGAACGAGAGCGGGTGATCCATCCCGACAGGCTTACCATCTTCAACCCATTCGTCCATTCCCCAGAAGTGAGCGTTTTTGAGGCTCAAGCCAATAGCGTTGACAATATGGGCAACCAGAGGAAGCTGTTCCGTTGGACCGATGGGGCCACAGAGTCCGACCGGGTTGTCGGCGGTTGCCTGTTTCCAAGCCTCGATGTATTCAAGAGCCTCGGCCAAATAGAAATCTTCAATCGTTTCATAATAATGAATCGTGAAGCCGGGTCGAGAGAGCTTGAAAAGTGTTTTTTCGGTGAGCTTGGCGGCATCGGCCAAAATTTCCGGGTCAAGCGTAGTGTAATCCCACCAATCGGGCGCAACTTTACTTAAAGGGCGACTCATGCTAAAATCCTTTTTTGTAAATAGAGGAATAAATAAGGTTAGGAACGACAAACAGATATTGTAAAGGTTTTTTTGGGTCTTTGCAAGTGTGGAAAGGGCATTTTTTACGATTTTTTAAAACGGTGCCGACGAACTGAAGCCGTCCAGGCGAAACCTCGAAAATCACCAGACTCAAAAGCGGATATGTTCGTACCATGATTGGGTTGTTGGATAGTGTATTACAGTCCACAAAGTCTGCCTAAATTAACATATTGGTCTCAAAACGGAAAAATTTCCCAAAAACAGCTCCGGACCATTTGAAAAAAGGATGTGAAGACGGTATAATTAAGGAGTGTGCGTCAAAAAAGCCGATGGGAATGCCGCGCCGGTTGTTGGCAACGTCCCTTTTTTTGATGTGCGTTTAATGGTAATTTAAATCGTCTGAATCATTATTTACAGCAAAGGAACGAAAGCATGGGAAGATGGCCCGTTGGAGGTTTTGTCAGTATCGACGCCGGACTTGGTGTTAAACTTGATGTTGCCCATGAGTTGGGAATTAAGACCGTTCAGGTTC
>JAQVID010000503.1 GCA_028695865.1 Thermoguttaceae bacterium
ATGTCGCCGCCGTCCAATAAATACAGAAATTATTCGGGGCAGTACTTTCCCTATCTGCCTCCGTTGTTTTGTTTCGCGTAGCCAAACCAAGTCAGTCAGAGAGCCAACCGCGGACGTACTTCCGCAAGCGACGAGGCATCGATCATTTTTCGGAGAGGTTTTTGACTTCTTCTTCCGAAACCCCGGTTAAACTTGCGATAAAATCAATACTCAACCCCTCTCTTAACATGTTAACCGCAATTTCCGCTTTGCCTCAGGCCTCGCCTTCTGTCAATCCTTCTACTTTACCTCTGGCCTCGCCTTCTGACAATCCTTCTGTTTTACCTTTGGCCTCGCCTTCTACCAAACCTTTCGCTTTGCCTTCCACTTTACCATTCTTATAGTTTGTATTTTTTGAGTTTATTATAGATGTTTCGCTTGCTGATCTGGAGTAGTCGGGCTGCGTGAGCACGGTTTGCTTGAACAAAAATGAGTGCCTGAAGAATTGTTCGTTTCTCAACAAGATGCAAAGCCAGGGTATCCTCTGGAATTTGTTCAAGCGCTTCTTTTGCCTTCACGAGCCAAGCGTCTTTGTCCAATTGTCTTTCTGATTTGTTCGAAAAATCTTGCATTATGGTCCCCTTTTAAGGAATGTAATGATTGTGTCGGTTTCGCCGGATGAAACTGACCAATCCCTTACGACTTGGAAAAACCAAAACCGGGCTGTCTTATTTACTTGTCGAAAATGAAAATGCCAAAACAGACAAAAAAACATGAAGGCCAATTTTCGCAGCCGAATTTATTACTTTTTTCTTCTCTGAACAATATGTTTATATCAATTAGGCAGTTTGAAAGATTTGACGCTACAGGTTTGCCGTATTCGATCTAACACAGACTTTTCATTGAAAGACACTGGCAATTTTTTCTGCTCCCTTTTCGGTTAAATGAGACTTCATGAATTGATACCACAATGCTATGGAGTAGAATCTTACATGATGGTGAAAGCAGGGCAGATGTTTTCTCCCATCACTCCTCGGCCTGCAAGCTTTGACTTGCAAACCGTTTTTTAGAGGTTTGCGTCTGGTAGCCAAGGGGTTCGGCCAAGTCGCCAGGCTCCTGTTTACCGCGTGGCCAACCCTGCGAGGTTCATTTATTCCTCTGAGCGTAAAGCAAAAGCAGAGTTCACAAGAGTCGATGTAAAAACCGGGTTTCTCTTTTCAAAGTAACAGGTCGAAGCGGGAGCTTTTCTCCTGCGCTTCGAGTTTGGCCTCAAGCCAAGATTTGGATTTACTTAAATGGGATTGTATAATATTTTTGGTAAGATTCTAGTGTTTTGAAGTAAAATTCGCCAGCGGAGGTAAAGTTCCGGTCAGCAGCAGCTGAAGACCGTTTTGGATGCCGGCTGGTGTTGTCTCACTCATGGTAAAACTATAACCTTTTTCACCATTCATCGCAAGACAAAAAAAGAAACACACTTCAAATCACTAAATGGTTACAAAAAGAAAAACTCT
This sequence comes from Thermoguttaceae bacterium, assembly GCA_028695865.1. Classification (GTDB taxonomy): domain Bacteria; phylum Planctomycetota; class Planctomycetia; order Pirellulales; family Thermoguttaceae; genus JAUNBG01. Next base: position 1,491 of record JAQVID010000503.1, read on the forward strand.
GCTTAACACTATGTGCAGAGGGACAACGTTAAATCCTAAGCGGCGGTCGAGCCGTCACACTCCAGAATTTGTCCAGCATACGTCCCTCTGCGGAGCTTGGATTTTTGGGTACACCTCAGTTACAGAGAAACGCTTTCTCCACCGGCGACCGTGCCAAGGGCACCCCAAATGCCAAAGGGACTTTCGCCGATTTCAGTAGGAGTTTTTTGCGTGCCAAGTTTGGTTCCGACGTCTACGGTATCATTTACGAAAGAAACGGTTCCATCGGCTCGAAGTGTATTGACGCCGCCGGAATGGTTGCTGGAAGCACTTGAAAAAACATGGGCATTGTACTGCTGACCGTGTGCAGATGAAGAAGCGCACGATACGGAATTCGGAGGCAGAATTGTTTGGAAAATAATACAAATATTACTTCCGGCCCCGTGGTACCAACCGCGACCGGTATTGCAAACGTCGCCCACGATATGGCCAGGCTCGGTCGCGTTAATACCCTTGGCGCGGCAGTTATCCGGTGACGTTGTTCCGCTTGCCATGGCCAGATAGGCGACGCCGGCACCGACACGATTATCGTCGCGTATCCGGGCGACGAGAGTCTCCGAAAGAGCGATTGTATTGGACGTTCCATCGGTAATATCCGCAAAGGAATGGCATAGTACACCGCAAAAATTGATTGACGCGGAAGTATTGATATATCCACTGCATCCGCGAAAGAAGCCGCGATCAGGTTTTGGGGTGGCAACCGACGCGAACGAACTAAAGAACATGGAGTCGCCCATACATCCGCAATAGCTGCCGGGCTGCCCGCCAGGGCCACTGGTTCCACTGGGGTCACCGCCGCCGTTAGTAAATGAAGGGACCATTGCGTTGGAGTCCGAAGGGCACGCCATGGCTGAAAACATCTGGGTAAAATCCGCTGTGTTTCCATCCCGGACATTACCGTTCCAGTTCTTGCTGATGACAAGATCATAACGGGCCGACTGCTCCATAAAAGGATACAAAGCGACATGGAAGCTTATCAATCCCATGGCGGCCTCCGACGCACCGGTCCGAACGGGCGGAAAACACGTGTTCGTGTCGTGATAATTGTGAAGAGCCACACCAATTTGTTTGAGATTGTTTGTACATTGCATGCGTCTTGCCGCCTCACGAGCCGCCTGAACGGCAGGCAGGAGAAGCGCGATGAGAATGCCGATAATCGCGATCACGACCAGCAGTTCGACCAGAGTAAAAGCAACGCGAACGGGTAATTTGCTTTGTTTTGTTTCTACAAGTTTCGTTTTCATCGTTCTTCCTTTTCTGTTGTTATTGCAGAATAAAAGTGTTTTGAATTTCAGTTAAGCTCAAGACACGATTGTAAATTTGCACTTCGGCGATAGAGCCTTGCAGTGCACGATTGCCCGACTTTCGTCGGGAGTTTTCTTTGGAGGCGTTGCCTAATGTGGTCGAACCCATCTGAATGGGAACCAAAGTTGACCACGGTAACCGGGAAATCAGTTTTCCGTCCAGATAGTGCGAAACAGTTCTGTTTTTGGCGTCCAGCACACAGGCCACCGCAACCCATGTGCCCAGGTCACGAGAGGACAAGACACGATTGGAATGAAACGAAAGCCGATTGCCTTCAGCGTTTTGCAAAAAGAATTGAATGGAACCATCGCATGCGATCTGCCACAGGAATGCGCCGGTCGTGTCATAGAGAGCATCGCAGCCCAGGAGCACATGCGACGCGTTGGTCAGATCATTCAGACGAATCGCGGCGCAAAGAGTCATACTTGAGAACTGGCCGGGCACATTGAAACGCAGCATATCGCTTGCGTCGTGAAAAGCCAGCGACGTTGTATTCCAAAGCGGCCCTTCAGCTTTTTGACACCCAACGATGTCTGCCTGTCCCACCGTTTGGGAAGCAGCCAAATTGGGTGTTCCACTCTCGCGTTTTGAGTCTAATCTGTAGTGGACAAGAAGTCCATCCCTTTGATCAATTTCCAGATCGTGTTTGGAGCGTTCCAGTTTAAGACGCGCCGTGCTTTGCGCGATGACTTCTTGCAACTGTGGTTGAGACAGATATTGTTTTGAGTCGAACTCAACAGATTTACTTTCGCCCGTTGCGTGAATGTTCATGGCTTGGCGTGTCGTAATGGGTTGAGTGGGAGCGTTTTCTTTCTGCAAGTCAA
>JAQVID010000504.1 GCA_028695865.1 Thermoguttaceae bacterium
AATCGATGTCGCGGGGATCGTCACCCTGGGTGTACTTGCGGTGCTCGCTGAATTCCACGGAAAACCCATGGAACGGACTGGCATGAAGGCCATGCAGAAACCCCTTGACGATAAACTGCGCCTTGAGGTCAAGTCGTTTGATCGTCCGAATCACATCGGGCCGCAAGTATTGTTCGCTACTGGTCATAACAGGATAAGTCCAATTTTTGCCGTGATTTACACAAATGCACCAAGCGTGACCACTTGGGCAAGCACAAGCTTTCAACGCCAATCATACCGGTTGGAAACAGAATATTGCAGGGCAATCGCTCCGAACCACATACCTGTATTTTAACAAGCCCGGACTTTGTTTCAATATCGGCCCACTGGAAAAATTTTCTGTATTTAAGAACACATGCAAACGGTCTGGCTCAAAGTCCCTTGTTTTCCGCGAGTAAAAAGTTATAATCGCATATAATCTTTTGAAACGACCGGTTTCGTGTTCTTTTTGTTTTACGCATCCGGTTGAATTCACGACTTTCCGCCACACAAGGACATTTGTTTTCAAGGATAGATATGACGCAAACAAACCGCCGACCTCACATAATCGTTTTTTCTATTGGAGGACTCAATACACTTTGGCTTGGGTGTTACGGAAACACATCGGTTTCCACACCCGGCCTGGATCGTTTGGCACTGCGGTCCATTGTTTTTGACCAATATTATACGAACACGTCCCGGGTGGATTTATTGTATTCGTCTTTTTTACAAGGCATTCATCCCGCCACGGTATCAGGACAAAACCAGACCGCGGACTGCCAACCGCATAAAGAAGCTTCGTCGGTTACAAGCCTGCTGACATCGAGTGGATATCGAACCGTACTTCTGACAGACGACACTCCTGACGCCCTTGGTCCTTTGAGAGATTCTTTTGATGAAGTCGCAGAAATGGACGAGGAAGAATCTTCCTGTGCGGTCGATTCTTATGAGGAAACCCGATTCTGCCGTTATTTTGAGGAAGCGATTCGTTTATTGTCGGAGAGTCAGGAAGACGACGCGGAGGAAACGCCGCTTTTTCTCTGGTGTCGCTTCAAGGGCTTTTTTGGCTCGTGGGACTTCCCTCAAGAGGAACGAATTGACGAACAGGAAGACGAAGAAGACCCGGAGCCCTACGCCGGAACGTCGGTTCCTTTCTGCGAAGAGAAAGGCGATCTCTATTCCAAAGACGATTACCGGCTTCGCCCTGAAATCATTCGTGACCACGATGCCCTGCTGTCGTACTTACAGACCTGGAAGGCAGGACTTGCCATACTGGATACGGCCATAAGCGATTTTCTTGATTTTCTTCGCGAAACGGGAATGGACAAGGATACGATACTCGTATTCACTTCGGAACAGGGATTCCCTTTGGGCGAGCATGGCCGTGTTGGGCAGCGTCAACACCCGACTTCGCGTTTGCTTTATCCGGAAGAATTTCACTGTCCACTCATGATTCAACTGCCTAACTTCACGGAGCTTGCTTTTCGAACTTCGCTCTTGTGTGGACCAACTGATCTGTATTTGATTTTAACGCAGTTCGCCTCGAAAGAGAACACCAATACCACAACGTTAAACACCCCGTTCCTGCAAGCCGTTTTGGATGAAAAAGAAACGTTTCACGATCATTTGCTTTTCGTCGAAAACGATGCCAATTCGATTAATCGATCTGTTATTACTGAAAATTGGCTGTTTCGACAGACATCGCTTGACAGGGCGTCCGACAAACAATCAAACGGTGTCTATCGCGGAGAGCCTGTACTTTACGAAGTATACACTCTGCCTGACGACCGCTTTTGCGTGAACAATGTTTCATCGCGAACCGAACAGGAACAAACCGAACTTGTCGCTCTGCTTGACCAAGTATAACGTTCCTGGCAATCAACACGTTTTGTATTTGCGCTACACAGTTTCGTTTTCAAAAAGTAAGCTTAAAACCATTGATTCAAATAAAACATGAACTTAAACGAAAGGATCACGACATGAACTTACACTGCTGTTTTCGTTTTTATACCAAAGCGATTTTGGCCTGTTTTGTTTTCGTTTCGACTGGCGCCATACCGCAAATGACGCGGTACATGGCAATGGGAAACGATTCCCCTCCCGTTCGTTCAACAAATTCGGACAAGAGCGTCCACTCAAGTGCATTCCGGGTAGGGACAGGCTGCGTCGATGTATCACCCAAAACATTTCCGGTTCTGATCAATGGCGGGTTCACCCCGCGATTCGTCTCCAAGGTTGACGATCCTTTGCATGCCCGGGCACTCGTCGTGGACGATGGAAACGAACAATTCGCGTTTTGTGTGATCGATAATTGCGAAATGGCAGAAACGGTCGCTTCGGAAATCAAGCGAATTGTCCATGAAAAGACCGGATTGTCGCCGCAGCGCATTTCGATTTCGGCGACACATTGCCATTCGGCTCCTTCCTTGATTGCCGAGCTTGCCTGCTATCCCGACGCGAACTATGTCAAATATCTTCCTCCGCTTGCGGCCCAGGCGATTATTAACGCGTACGAAAGCCGTCAAAGCGCGCGATTCGGCTGGATCACTGTACATGAACCACGTTTCGTGTTCTGTCGTCGATTTCTCATGCAGGAAGGAACAGCATCGTCGCCGCCACACGAGTTTACCGGAGTCACGCAAGATCGGGCACAGATGAATCCCGGGAAAAGCAACAAGAACAAGATTTCGCCAACGGGTTTTCCGGATCAATCGCTTTATCTTTTAGCCTTCGAAACTCTAGATCACAAGCCGCTTGGACTCCTTGCGAATTATTCGACGCATTACGCGGGAGGAGTCCAAAACGTTTCGGCCGATTACTTTGGTGTTTTCTGCTCGAAGATCGGCTCATTGCTCGGAGCAAACGGGAATTTCAACGCTCTTATGACGAATGGAACGAGTGGTGATACAAACTGCAGTGATTTCCGCAATCCGAACCAGCCGGCTTTTGATCTTCATATTGTCGGAACAGCTCTTGCCGAACAGGCCGCCGCTGCCTGGAAGAACATTCATTTCGTTGATCATGCCAAAGTGGTCGCCATGGAAGAGCCCATTACACTGAAAATTCGCAAGCCGACTTCTGAGCAAGTCGTCAAAGCAAAGGAGTGGCTCGACAATCTCAAGAAGCAGGGCAAAAAAGTTCAAACGACAACCGATGTCTATGCGTTCGAAATGGTCAATACAGACGCGTTACCGCCGGAACGAACACTTCAGTTGCAAGTCGTTCGCATTGGCGACTTGGGACTGTGTGCCATTCCGTGCGAAGTTTTCAGTTTCACCGGTCACGATCTGCGTGCCAATACACCGTTGGCAAACAATATCGTACTGGGCTTGACCAACGGATACAATGGATACATACCAACGGCGGACCAGTTTATTCTCGGCGGCTATACCACGTGGCGGGCACGAGGTTCAATTTTGGAAGAAGAAGCGGAACCGAAAATTCGCGCAAAGTTGCTCGACATGCTTAACCGCGCGGCCGCGGTGAAATAACCCCAATCGTTGAACATACGGAGAAACGCCGTTCGTACTGCCTGAAGCAAAGATTTTTGACGAACACGCAGAACGGCTAACGCTCCGGGTTTTTCACCGTCAAAAATTCCACGGCGAAAACATTCCTCCATGCGGACAGGCAGATATCA
>JAQVID010000505.1 GCA_028695865.1 Thermoguttaceae bacterium
ATACTGACGCGAAAAGGTTTTCGTTGTCTTGCCGGAACAATCGTGACCATGCCGGACAGTTTCTTTCCGTTTTTTAGCAAAAAGGCAAATGACATTCAGCTTGAAAGGGCCGCGAAAAAGATTGTCCGTTTCGCGGAAAAATTCGATCAAGGAACCGCACACTGGCGACGTTGGCCGATTCTTTCGGACATCTCCGGCGCGTTTTGGTACGCTGTTTTTTCGTCGCGACGCATAACGAAGGTTACGGCGTCAACGCTTCATGTCAAATCGGATGCTTGTTCGGGGTGCGGTATCTGTACGCGGTTCTGTCCTGTGGACGCAATGACCTTGTCTGACGAGCGTCGTATTCCGCAAAGAAATTCGCAATGCGTCAATTGCCTTCGCTGTGTTGCGTTGTGTCCGAATGACGCCATGCGGCATATGATCGGGTTTAGTCCGTACCGAAGTGAAGAGGCGTCGTTGCTTCAGCAGCGGTTTACCGACAATCTTGAAAAGCCTAATTCTCTTTTATCCGATGAGGAGCCGGAACTCTGACCCTGGTACCAACGATTCTTCCCTTGGCCGATGCGAGTTCGGAAAAATCATACTTGAGGAACTCCCAAACTTCAGGAGCGGGGTCCTTGGCCATCCATTCGTCGCCAAATTGTTTAACGCACTGATCGTATTTTTTCTTGGACGCGCCATGTGCGTAACATCGCCCTTCGAATCGGCGAATATCACCGTCGAAAAGAGGGCTGATGTGATATAATTCATGAATGAGAGTTAAATATTTTTCTTGCAGGGCCAGGTTCTGAAACCGCGGCATGACCACCGTCATTACGTATAAGTAAGGGCGTTTATCCGGAGCAAGAATCACCGGCATGGCATAAAGATATTGTCCACGGCGGGTCGTTGTTTGCCCGTCTTGGAAACGAAGCGGAGTGACAAAAGCCCAAACGCCAAATCGCCCGGATGAACGCGACCGGCCAAAGGTAACACACACACGGTTCATGTCGATATGGGAGAAAACCGGAAGTTTGGCACACATATCAACACAAACGTTACTGACAGCCTTTGTATAATCAAACAGCTCAGACATTATTCCGTAAAACGACGAACGACCAGCGTAACATCCTGGCCGCCGAAACCAAAACTGTTACTCATGGCAATATCGCACTTGGCCTGTCGTGCTTTGTTGGGGATGTAATCCAGATCGCAATTCGGGTCAGGTGTTTCGTAATTGATGGTCGGCGGGAGCATATTATCGCGTATGGCGAGCATACAATAGATCAATTCACTGGCACCGGCAGCGGCAATCAGGTGTCCGGTCATGCTCTTCGTGCTGGAAACAGGAATCCGGGCGGCACATTCGCCGAAGGTTTCATGAATGGCCAACGATTCAACGCGGTCATTGACACTGGTACTTGTACCGTGGGCATTGATATAATCAATATCTTCAGGCTTGAGTCCGGCGCTTTCCAGGGCCATTTTCATGCAGCTGATAGCACCACGACCTTCCGGGTGAATGTCGGTAATGCGGTAGGCATCGGAAGTGGAACCATATCCGATGAGTTCGGCGTAAATTTTGGCACCGCGAGCTTTGGCGTGTTCCAGTTCTTCCAGAATAACCATGGCGGCTCCTTCGCCCAAGATGAAACCATCGCGGTTTTTGTCGAACGGTCGGGAAGCACCTTGCGGATTATCGTTATTGGTACTCAACGCGGTGAGGAGATTGAAACCGGTCACACCGAACGGGTGAATCATGGAGTGAGCACCACCGGCAATCATCATATCGGCTTCATTACGTCGAATAATTTCGGAAGCTTCACCCACTGCCTGCGCACTGGCGGCGCAAGCGGTCAAGCAATTAACATTGGGACCGCGAATATTGAACCGGGCGGCAATTTGCGACGCGGGCATACTCGGCTCTTGTTCGAACTCGCGCGCCGGTTCGAGAATTTCGAGTCCTTTTTGGATGAACTTGCCCGAATCGAAAGAGCCGTCTTCCTGAGTTGCGGCGACCATCATTTCTGCGAAGTGATCGAAATTTTGCTTTCCTTCACCGGCACCGGTGTAAACGCCAACGCGGTCGTGGTCGAAATCGGCGTCCAGAAGCCCGCTGTCTTTGAGCGCTTTATAAGCGGCTCCGACAGCGAAGCAAGTATGGCGATCCTGGTTTTTCCAGTTTTCGGGGTCTTCGCCTATTTCGGAAATATCCCAATCGCGAACTTCGGCGGCAATTTTTGTTTGAAAATTGGAAGCGTCGAACAGGGTAATATACCCCACGCCCGACTCACCCCGGAGAAGACGCTGCCAAACGGTCTCGACATCATGCCCAAGCGGAGTAACCAAACCCATGCCCGTAATAACAACTCGCCGACTCATATGCTATTCAATCCTTGTAATCTAACGTGATAGCGATTTATACTACCGATACTTCATTCTTTCGGATTCACTTCCCGTGTACGCTCGAAAAACGAGTATATGCGGGCCACACAATACAAAAACGCCGGCTAAGCCGGTATGCTTAATCTTCTTTCATCAGGTACTGAAAGACCCTCAAATGGTTCGTCAACACTTGGAGGAGCATTGACGAAGCGTCGCCGGATCCGTCAGAGGCGTTCCATCTGCCTGAACACCAACATCATAAATGCCATATGCCCGGAACAAGTCTTCCAGTTCGCCGTCCGCAAACAGTTGTTTGTCCGTAAAATCGGCCCCCAAATGAGCAAAGACAATTACCCCTTCACCCAGAAGCTTGCCGTCGCGATGAATGGTTACGGCCGCCATGGACCCTTCATCCCTGATGTACTCAATAACAGCATCGTAAACGAGCACGTCGCCCGGCGTAATTTCTGTATCGAAAATCTCGCTTTTCGGAATTTTACCCAAAACGACTTTTTTTTCCAAGTGGTGTGTTTCGTGAATGAGTAATCCAGCCGTTTGTGCCATTCCTTCAATCATCAATGAAAGGGGCATCACCGAATGAAATTTGAAGTGGTCACGCAAATGATCTTCCGAGCGGGAAATCGTCTTGATAGCCTGAGCCCGTTTACCACTTTCGAAAACCGTAAATCGATCTATCCAATACCAGTTCATCAGAACTCTTTCGAGCACAAAGGTTAAAACGAATAAAACACACACACAAGGGGCAAACGCCTTCATTAAGCTCTGTGATTGATTATGATCAAGCGATAATCAAGACGTTCATCAAGGATTCTTCCGGGGGGGGGGGATGCGGTTCAGAACAACGAGTACACCGTTGTCTTAATCCGCGTTGTTGAGCTTAACATCAACGATGTGGCACATATCGCGAACGGTCAGTACTTTCGCAAGGTTTTGTACCATGGGGTTGATCGCAAAAGCGTCAAGGTTGGCAAACGGGATACGTATTTTGAGCAGTTCCAAACCAGAGGCAGTGAGCTTGCCTTCCTGGACATATTCAGGATTGTTGAGGAGGTCTTCGGGGATCAGTTCGCCGCGGTCAATTTTGATATCGAACTTTTTTTCGAGATTGAAAACAATATCAAGCAGGTCGATTGATTCGGCTCCCAAATCATCGACAAGGGTAGCATCCGGGGTAACTTCTTCGGGTTCCGCAGCAAGTGCTTCGACTAATACCGAGGTAACCCCTTCCATAATTTCTTCTTGAGTCGCCATGAAAAAACAATCCTTT
>JAQVID010000506.1 GCA_028695865.1 Thermoguttaceae bacterium
CCGCGAAAGAGGGCCAGGAGTCGATCTTTTTCATCGGTCACACGAACTTCGCAACATGTAAAACTTTTCGTTCTCGATACTTCCTGACCTTCCGCGAAAATCTTCCCGGAACGAACAGATTTAATAAAGGAAGTTGAGGTTTCGATCCCGACGACTTCTTCCTCGGAATAATTGCAAGCGGCGGCAAAGACGTAATCGGCAATCGTGAACAGGAGACCGCCCTGCACGATCCCGACGCCGTTGAGATGAATCGGTTTAAGTTCCAGTTCGGCCCGGGCGTATCCTTGTCCGGCGTCCACCAAACGTATGCCAATCAGGTCGCACACAAAATGGTCGCTTGTCATGCGATCGATATGCCGCTGTTTATTGTATTCAGTCATATGAGAAAAACTCCGAAATTGGAAAAAAGGATACAGGTGATACAGGTAATAAGGCAAGTATAAGACGAGTGCGAAGCAAATACTATGGCTCGTATGGTCTCAATGCCGCGTAAAGAGCCAAAAAATGAAGTATGCTGCCGGCCAGAACGAACAAATGCCAGATACTGTGCATCCAGCGAACACGTTTCATTACGAAGAAAATACAGCCGAGCGAATACGTTACACCGCCTAAAAACAGGAAGAGTAAAGCAGCAGGCGGCAGCACATGAAACAGTTGCCGGGCGACAACAACGATTAACCAGCCCATGATCAGGTAAAGCGGAAAGGTAAACCTGCCAGCCCGTTCGCGGAAGCAGGCGTGCAGTGTGATACCCAAAGCCGCCAGACCCCAGATAATACCGAACAACCACCAGCCCAATGGACCATAAAGCACCGTCAGACAAAAACCGGTATATGTTCCGGCGATCAAAACGAAAATCGCCGAATGGTCCAGAACGGAAAAGACCCGCTTCGTTTTGCCCACCGCGAAAGCATGATAAAGTGTCGACATGGTATAGAGCAGAATGAGCGACACGCCAAACACGCAACTGCCAACGACATAAGGAGCAACCTTACCTGCCGGCGCGCAGGTCGCCGCCCGTACAATGAGCAGAACAAGCGCGGCAATCGACAAACCGGTTCCGATTCCATGCGTAATGGAGTTGGTGATTTCTTCACCCAATCCATAGGTTCGACCGGGAACAAGAGTCGTCTTCTCCTGAACTTCCATGTACGTTAATCCTGTTCTGCCGGAATGGCGATGAGGTCAAGACCCGAAACATCAACTATTTCGCAATCAACGAATGTGCCCGGGATGAGATTGTTTCCCGTAATATAAACGAGTGGATCGACATCGGGCGCATCAGCAAGCGTTCGTCCCAAAAAGAGATCGCTAATTTCGTTGCCTTGGCCGTCACTCCCCATTCGATCAACGAGTACAGGCACACAACGACCGACAAGACCCCGGGAAAAACCGTGCGAAATCCGTTCCTGCTTCGCGTAAAGTTTTTTATACCGCTGATTACGCACACGGGGCGGAACCTGATTGGCAAGTGCAGCCGCGGGCGTACCTGCTTCCGGCGAAAACTCAAAAATTCCTGCCCGCTCGAACTTCCATTTCGTCACGAAGTCGACCAGTTCGGCAAAATTGTCGTCCGTCTCGCCGGGAAAACCAACGATCATCGACGTTCGCAGAATCAGATTCGGAATCGTTTCCCGAAGTCGGGCAAGCAATTCTTCCGTTTCGCTCTTGCCGCAACGCCGGTTCATCTGCTTGAGTATCGTATCGTTGCAATGCTGAAGCGGTAAATCGACATAAGGAAGCACCAGTGTTTGCCCCGTTGTATCCGCCTTGGAACATGTTGATCCCAGCGCTGAAAGCAGTTCGTCGTCAAATCCTTGCGGATACGAATACAAAACACGAATCCAATCGAACAACCCCAGGTCGCGCAGCTGAACCAGAAGCCGGGCCAATCGCGGGGCACCCTCCAGATCGGACCCCCAAAACGTTGTTTCCTGCGCAATAAGGACCAATTCGCGAACGCCTTTTTCGGCCAATCGTTTGGCTTCGTCGAGAATTAAATTCATTGGCTTACTCACGAAACGACCGCGAATCGACGGAATCAGGCAATAGGAACAAAAGCGGTCACACCCTTCGGCGATCTTTAAATACGCGACATGACCAAGTGTCAACAATTGGCGATCGTGATCAAAAAAAGTCAAGTGTTTCTGTGGAGTCGACCGGAACATGGGAAGCGCCCGGTTGGCTTTAACCCAACCGGGATCAAGCGAAGGAGTCTGGCCGTTTGCGTCAGACGCCGCGACCGTTTGCGACGCTTGCTGAAGTGATACAGTCGGCGTGCTTTCCGCGGTATTTCCCGAGCGAAGTCGTTCAACGACGTCCACAAGTTCTGTTTCGTTGAACGGACCGAGCCACGCGTCAACTTCGCGAAAGCGGTCAAGAAGGACTTCCCGTTTTTCGGCTTGAATCAAACAGCCGGTGACAACGAGAAAACCTGTTTTCCCATGCTTTTTCAGTTCGATCAGTTCTTTGAGACACTCAAACGCTTCGTTTCGGGCAGCCTCGATAAAACCGCACGTATTAAGAATGACCAGTTCCACGTTGCGCGCCTGGGGGACAAAAGAATATCCCCGGGCAGCAAGCGAACCGACCATCGACTCGCCGTCGACCAGATTCTTCGGGCAACCGAGCGAGACGATGGAAAACGTTTTGGCGGGTGGTTGCTTGGGTGTCTTCGGGGAAGAACGCCGGTCACGCGGTGTATTCTTTCGGTCGGGCATTTCGTTAATTCGACTGTTCATCAAGGAACTCTCCCAATTTCCAACCGTGTGGTATCACCGCGTTCTTTTCAACGCAAATCACACCATCGCGAATCATGCCAAAGAAATACTCCGGCGTATTTTGAACGTTTTTCGGATTGGTAATCACCGCTCCGTTGCCAATAGAGCAGTTCTTGTCAATAATCGCTCCTTCAATCACAACGTCGCGCCCGATTCCCATGGCCGGATCACCTTCGGCGGCTACATTGAGCGCCGCGTCCAGATTCCCAATATAATCCTGCCCCATCAGAATGGAGTTGCGAATCTGCGCGTTTGCCCCAATCAGACTGCGAAGGCCGACAATCGAATTTTCGATAACGGCGCCGGTCTCAATGGTACACCCGTCGGCGATAAGCGATTGGCGGACACTTGCGTTATCGACCCGGGTAGACGGCAAAAAGTTCGACCGGGAATAAGTCGGCGATGTCGCGGGCGAAATCTCAAAGACCGGATTGGCTTTGCACATGGCAAGATTGGCTTCGTAAAACGACCGGATCGTTCCGATGTCTTCCCAGTAGCCGTCGAACAAGTGTACCTGAACGCGTTTGGTCCGTATGGCGGCCGGGAAAACTTCCCTTCCGAAATCGGCATATTCCGTTTTTTCGAGCACGTCCAACAGCGTCTGGCGATTGAACAGGTAAATACCCATATTCGCAAGATACTCACGGCCTTGTACGTCAATCCCTTGCTGCTGAATGAAACCAGGGTCCGTCCGCAGATAATCAAGTTCCTTGTCGTTCTGTGGCTTCTCCAGAAAGCCAATCACCCGACCATCCTCGCGAAGTCGCATGATCCCCAAGTCGGGAGCGCGCTGACGGGTGACCGGTACTGAAGCTATGGTTACATCGGCATTGGCCTTCTTGTGGGTTTCGAGCATCTTGCGGAAATCCATTCG